>JAYTFQ010000657.1:0-7788 GCA_043734225.1 Anaerolineales bacterium
GGCCGTAGGCCATCAGCGCCGAATTCATTCGGTTTGCCCTGCGCTCTCGACCGGCCGTACCAGCGCGCCCGACCGAAAAACCTACCCTTGTGAGCATACCCCCACACCCCCACACTCACACACTCGCTCTGTCTTCTACCACCACCCTCCCCCCTCCGGCAGCCTTGGCGGCGCGCATGGCTTTCTCGGCGCGGGCCAGCAGGCTTTCGCCCGGGTCGTCGTCGTCCGCGGTCAGTTCGGCGGCGCCCAGGCTGAGGCGCAGGCGGGCCGGCTCGGCGCCGGCGGGTATCTGGCTGCCGGCGGATATCTGGCTGACGGCGGCCAGCAGGCGCCCGGCCACGGTTTCGGCGCCGAGCAGGTTGGTGTGCGGCAAGATGAGCATGAATTCGTCGCTGCCGGCGCGGGCGGGCAGGTCGCTCTGGCGGGCCAGGCGCTGGATGGCGCGCGCCACGGCCCGCAGCATTTCGTCGCCAGCCTGCCGGCCAATCTGGTCGTTGAGCGGCTTGAACTGGTCGAGATCTATGAGCAGCACCGACAGCGCGGATTCGTAGCGGCGGGCGCGGCGGATTTCGTCGGTGAGCGCCTCATAGCCGCGCTGGCGGTCGGCCAGGCCGGTCAGCTCATCGGTGGTGGCCAGCCGGGCCAGCTCGTCTTCAATGCGGTGGTAGGCGGTGGCATCGCGCAGGGTCAGCAGTCGGCCGAGGGCGCGGCCGTGGGCGTTGGCCAGCGGCGTCAGGCTCAGCTCATACACCCGCCGGTCCGCGCCCAGGCCGCTGACCAGCTCAGCCGGCGCGGCCGTGCCGGGGGCCACGGCCAGCAGCTCGGCCAGGTGCGGCCAGCCGGCCAGGGCCTGGCCGGCTGGCCGCCCGCGGCTGGCGCGCGCATCGCTGGCCGGCCAATCAAACAGCCGGGCGGCGGCGGGGTTGAAATCGACCAGACGCCCGTCCAGGTCGATGACGACCATGGCCTCGGGCAGGGTGCTCACCAGCGCGGCCTGGGCCAGGGGAGTCAGATCGAACAGACGGAGGCTGTACAGGCCGGCGACCAGGAACAGGGTGGACAGCGCCAGCGTGACCTCGGCGGCTTCCGACGGACGGGCGGCGCTCATCAGGCCCCAGGCCAGCGGCAGCAGCAGGCAGGCCAGCAGCATGGACAGCGGCCCGCGTTGGGGCGCGGCGGCGCGCGGCCAGGCGCGCGCCAGCAGGAGAAAGCTAATGGCCAGCAGCAGGCCGGAATAGATTTGCTGCACGGCGAACCACGGGCTGGCGCTGACCAGCACGCCGGCGCCGGCGGGGGCCGGCCGGCCGTTGACGGTGGCCAGGGCCAGGGTGACGATGGGGATGACGAACAGCCACACCTGCGCCCGGCGCAGCCACGGGCGGCTGCCGGTGAACTCCAGCACCACCAGCAGCCACAGCACCGGCAAAACCGACTGGCAGATGGCGATCAGGTTGAGCAGGAGCAGCTTGGGCGCGGGGGTGTTGGTGGTGCTTTCGATGGCGGCCAGGCCGCACCAGGCGGCCACCAGCACAGCGCTGAGGGCCAGCGGCAGGGCGCCGGGCGCGCGCCGATGCTGCCAGGCCAGGTAACCCAGGCCGGCGGCCGGCACGGCGGCCACGATCAATAAAACGGGCACCCAAACGGTTGGCAGGTCCACAATAGAAAAGTCCTCGTAATTTATTGTGGGGCCGAGAGGCGGAAATGGCAAATGGTGCGAGGAGCGTGGTGCGTGGTGCGTGGCAAGTCGTGCGTGGTGCGCGGTGCGTGGCAAGTCGTGCGTGGCGCGTGGTGCGGGGTGTGTGCTTATTAGCGGGAAATGGCGGGCAGGTAGAGATAGCGCAGCGGGCTGTATTCGAAAGCGCCAACGTCGCAGGCCGCGCCCACGCCCCGCGGAAAGCCGCGCTGGTCGGTGGTCAGAGTAAAGCCGACCTCGTCGATGCAGCCCTGAGAGTAGGTGGTGTCAATCGCTTCGCTGCCCGGCAGCAGGGCGTGCGTCAGGGTGGGGCCGCCGTTGTTTTGCAAGGGGCCGATCGTATTCACCGATATGAAGCCGTGGCTCATGTCTCCATTGCCGCCATTGCTATTGAAGTCGCACCCGCCCACGTCGCCCAGCAAGTTCCAGCCGTACCCTCTCAAAGTGCCGTAGCAATCATCAGGTGACGGGCTATTGAGTGTGTTGCCGGCGATGAGCGTGTTGACGACCTGGAAGAGGGAAGATGCGTTGGCATACACGCCGCCTCCCCGGCCACCCGTCACGCCGTGATCGTGATCGGCGTCGTTGCCGATGATGGAGGTGTTGTACAGATAAGTGGCGCCTTCGCTGTCAATGCCGCCGCCGTCGAAACGCGCGGAGTTCTGGCTGAGCGTGCTATTAACGATGACCAGGTTGGAGGCGAACCCTGAGGCGCTGACCTCGATGCCGCCCCCGTAACCCGCTCTATTGCCGTAAAGGGCGCTATCGCGGATCGTGGCCGCGCCGTGCACATACAGGCCGCCGCCCAAAAAGGCGATATTCGAGCGCAAGGTGCTGCGCGTCAGGGTGAGCGTGCCCGCGTCATACAGGCCGCCGCCGGCGGCGTTGGTTTGATTGTCCTCAATGACGCTGTCGGAGATGGTCAGCGTGCCGCTGATGACAACGCCGCCGCCGGACCCGTCCAGGCGCTTGCCGTTGCGCAGCGTGAAACCGCTGAGCGTGGCCGTACTATTCGAGCCAACCGACAGGACGCGGTCAATCGTGTTCGCATCGATGATGGTGGAGGCCGCGCCCGCGCCGAGGAGGGTGATGGTGCGGCTGTCGCCGGCCTGCGTCAGCAGGTTCAGGTCGCCGTTATCGGGCCCGTCCGTGCTGTCCCGCGGGCGGGTCAGCGTATAAATGCCGGAGGGCACGATGATGGTCACGTCCGGTCCCGCAATCACATCGGCTTGCATGATCGCGGCCCGCAGGGAGCAACTGCCGGGCAAACAGGTGCCATTGGCCGTGTTCTCGTCGATCAGGTCGGCGGTGGTGTCAACGGTAAATATCGTGTCCGCCGGCGCCGCGATTGTCCGCGGCGCCGCCGGGAGGCCCAGCGCGAACAGCGCCAGGAGGCAGGCAAGAAGCAGGCGAAGGTTTGTTTTCACAGCTTCCTTTTGGCGAACTTTGGGGGCCTGGCCAGGCCCCCGATTGGGACTGACCTGCAAAACCCACTGTGGCGCGCGGCTGACGAAGTCAGCGGCTATCTCGCGGCGGCACAAAAACCAGGGCGACAGCGCAGCGGCGCCGGGGCCCGAGGCGGACTGGAGATCACGCTGCGCCCCGGGTGCAGCCGTGAGTATAGCATGAGAGGCTATTGGTAAGTGGGCTTCCAGCGCAAGTGGGCTACTCCGAGCACGACACACCACAGTGGTATGGCCAGGATGATTGAGCCGATGTAGAGCAGCCACAAGCTATCTGGTAAATTCCCCAATCGGCCGAGCAAGCCCATCAGCCAGGGCAAGGCTGGCAGCAGGCCCAACACGGACAGCGCCAGCGGGAATTTTCGTGTGCGCCACCCCGCCAGGCTCAGGCCAATCGCCCAGGCGCCAAAGGCGAAGATGCCGGCCGAGGCCAGCCCTTGCGTTCCGGCCATCTGGACGGCCAGGTAAGCCGACAGTCCCCAGTCGTGGTTTAGGCTTTCCATATACAGCAGCGTCCCAGGCGCGTTCATGCGCAGAATGCCGTGCCCAAAGAAGAAGGCCGCCGCGAACAGGCCCAGCGTGGATGTGACCCTGAGCAACAAAGATGATGCCGGCTGCGCCAGCCTATCCGCGCTGGACAGCACCACAATGATCAACGCGATGGCCGCCAGCACCGACGCGACTCCGGAGAAGAAGTAGAAATTGGAATGCTGCCTGAGAAATTCGAGCGTGGAGGCCGGGTTGTCGCCATCCTGGAGCCCAACCAGTGGGCTGGCAAGCGCGAAACCGGCCAGATAGAGGCCGGCAAAAAGGATCAGCGCGATACCGCCAATGCGCACAGTCTTGTTCAGGGCTTTTCTCCGCAGGGCTGGCTCCAATGGGGCGAGAGCAAGCGGCGCGGCCAGCGCCGCGCCGGTTCCACTTCAGACGGTCAACGCCCCGCGCCCAGCCCGGCGTCGCGGGCGCGCAGGATGGCCTTGGCGCGATCGGCCACCTGGAGCTTGTCGAAAATATTACTGATGTGGTTGCCCACGGTCTTGGGGCTCAGGCTCAGCCGCTGGGCGATCTCCGGGTTGGCCAGACCCTGGGCGATGAGGTCCAGCACTTCGCGCTCGCGCTCAGTGAGTTGGGGGAAGGCGGCCGGCGGGGCCAGCGTGCCCGACGTGCCCAGAAACGCCATCAGCCGCCGGGCAATGCCGGGGCCAAACAAGGCTTCGCCGAGCGCCACGGCCTGCAGCGTGCGCAGCACCTCGGCCTTGTCGGCGCCCTTCAGGATGTAGCCGCGCGCGCCGGCGCGCATGGCGGCAAAGACCGAATCGTCATCCTCCAGCATGGTCAGCATGATCACGCCCACAGCCGGCTGCGCCTGCACGATGTGGCGGGTGGCCTCGATGCCGCTCATGCCCGGCATGCGGATGTCCATCAGCACCACGTCGGGCAGCAAAGCCAGCGCCTGGCTGACCGCCTCCGCGCCGCTGGCGGCCTCCCCAACCACTTCCAGCTCGGGCTGGGTGGCGAACAGGGCCAGCAGCCCTTCGCGGAACAGGGTGTGGTCGTCGGCCACCAGCAGCCGGATCCTATTCATGGCTGTTGGCCGGCCCTAAAGGCAGGCTCGCCCACACGCGCACCCCACCTGCGGGCTGGGTGGCGATGCGCCAGGCGCCGCCAAGCTCCTCGGCGCGCTCGCGCATGGAGGTCAGCCCCAGGCCCGGCCGCGGCTCGGGCGGAAGGCCCTGGCCGTTGTCGCTCACTTCCAGCGCCAGGCGCGCCTCGGCCGGCGGCGCGCTCAGGCGGATGCAGCACTGGCTGGCGTGAGCGTGGCGCACCACGTTGGTGAAGGCTTCCAGCACGATGCGATAGGCGGCCAGCTCCACGGCGGCCGGGAGCGGGGGCAGGGCCGGGGTCTCCAGCGCCACGCTCAGGCCGCTGTTGGCGCTGAGCGATTGGGCGTGCGCCCGAATGGCTTCGACCAGGCCCAACTGATCGAGCGGCGGCGGGCGCAGCGCGTACACCAGCCGGCGCACGTCGCCGACCACGGATTGGGTTTGGTCCTTGACCTCGTGCAGCAGGCGCGCGGCTTGGGCTGGGTCGCGCTGCAGCAGCTCGAGCGCGGCTTCCAGCTTGAGGGCCTGGCTGGCCAGGGCCGGGCCCAGGCTGTCGTGCAGGTCGCGGCTCAAGCGGCGCCGTTCCTCCTCGCCGGCCAGCACCAACCGCTCGCGTGAGCGGCGCAGGTCATTCGCCAACCGGAAGGCGTGCAGCGCCGGGGCGGCCTGGCGCGCCAGCTCGTGCAGCAGGCGCCGGTCGGCCGGTCCATAGGCCTCGCCGGGCGCGCGCGGCGCCACCAGCAGGCGGCCAATCGCCAGTCCGTGGTAGAGCACGGGGATGGCCTCGGTCCCGGCGGCCTGCAGCGCGGCGGCGGGCGTGCCGGCCGGCGCGGCGGCGGTCAGCGCGAAGTCGTCGCCATAGTTCAGGGCCAGGCCGGCCGCCGGCGCGCGCAGCGCCTGCGCCACGGCTTCCACAATCGCCGCCGGCACCACCTCCGGCGCCAGGGCCGACTCCAGCCGCTGGCCCAGCCGGCTGAGCGCGGCGGCCGGGTCATCGCGCTCGCCGTACATCAGCCGGTTAACGGCGCGCTGCAGGCGCTGGCGCAGCGGCTGGAACAGCAGGGCGATCAACCCACCGGCCAGGACGGCCAGCAGGGTATTTTCCAAGCCTTGCAGGGCCACGCCGGCGGCGCCCACCAACAGGATATATAGCCCCAGCACGCAGGCCGTCAGGGCGGCGTAGACCAGGGCGCGATTGACCAGCAAGTCGATATCCCACAGCCGGTAGCGCAGGATGGAAAAGGCCAGGGCCAGCGGCAAAAAAGCCAGGGCCAGGGCCTGAACGTGGTTGGCCAGCAGCAGGGCCGCGGCGGCATACGGCGTGTGCTCGGTGACGACCGTGAGCCCAGTGAAGATGACCAGGGTGGCGCTCAGGCCGGCCAGGCCAACGACCACCCACTTGGTTTGCTGCCGCTCCAGTGGCGACGACAGGCGGCGGAAGCGATACAGCTGCGAGCCGGCGCCGACGGTCAGGGCGATCATGAACGTCACGAGCCACAGATCATAGATCCGCTCATTGTCGCCACGAGACAGCCAGATCGCGAACAGGAGCAAGGCCGCGACGGTCAGGCCAAACGGCGCCGCCAACCAGCGCGAGGCAAATCGGCCATTCGGGAAGAGAAAGACGAAGGCGACCAGGCCCACCATGCCGCCCGCGGAAGCGATGATTCCCCACGCAGCGCGGAGCAAGTAGCGCCACGGCTCGGGGTAGTAGCCCCAGGACTCCGTATAGCCCCCCAGGCCGAACATGAGCGGGATCAGGGCCAGCAAGGCGGCCGTCAGCCAGGCGATGGGCTCGTCGGCGCGGCGCCAGGCGATCAGCGCCGCGACTGCCAGGCAGATGGCGGCCACAACATAGTGCAGGCCGAGCGTGTAGCCGGCGTAATGATTGTATGAAACCAGTTTGGCAATAGCGGGGTATGAGTCCTCAATCTGCCAGGCGTACATGCCCTCTCGCAAATTGATGGGGATGAGCAGCAGCAAGAGGGCCAGGCTGGGGCCGGCCAGCAGCAGCCACAAGCCGCGGGCCAGCCACAGTCGGCGTCCGGCAGGATGGGTGACGGTCATGGTTTCCGAGAGGGCGTGAGCCACAGGCTGATATGGGCCGGCTGCATGGTCTCGCTGGCCGCGGCCAGCAGGCGCTCGGTCAACTGCTCCAGCGCCACCTCGTCGCGCACACTGGCGGCAAAGGCCGCCGAGGCGCGGGCGGCGTCATAGCGGCGGCGGTAGAAGCGCCGGTCGATGGCGCGCTGCACGCGCCGGTTCAGCGGCGCGGCCAGCGCGGCGATGAGCAGGGTGGAGCTCATGGCCGCCAACTGCGAGCCGCGCCCGCCCAGCAGCGGGTTGGCCAACTGCTGCAGGGCCAGCACGCTGCCGAAGTACACCAGGGCCAGGGTCAAGGTCAGCACCGAGTATACCAGCGTGCGGCGGATGAGCGGGTCGATGTCCCACAGACGGTAGCGAAAGATGGAGAAGGCCAGCGACAACGGCAGCAGGCCCAGGGCCGCCCACTGAGCATGGTTGGCGATGAACAGAACCAATGGGCCAAAACTGCCGCCCTCGCTGAGCGTCGTGAGCAGGACGAACAGCGGCAGGCTGACCGCCCACAGCATCAGACTCGCCACCACCCACTTGATTTGTTGGCGCTCCACCGGCGAGGCCAGCCGCCGGTACCGGTACAGCTGCGCGCCGGCGCCGAAGACCAGCCCCACGAAGACGACCGCCAGCCACAGTTCGAAAATCACCTCGTGGCCCAGCGCCAGCCAGACGCTGGAGAAAGCCAGAACGGCGATCACCGCACCACAGACCAGGCCGGCCCAGCGCGGCGCAAAATGGCCATCCGGAAAGAGAAAGACAAACGCGGTCAGGCTGGCCATCCCGCCCGCCCCCGTCACCAGGCTGTGCCACACTTGCAGGCCCGGCCGCCACGCTTCCGGGTAGAAGACCCAGGTGTCGCTGGACCCGCCCAGACCGAAGCTCAGCGGCAGCAGGACCAGCATGCTGGCGGACAGCCAGGCCACGCGCTCGT
>JAYTFQ010000658.1:0-5552 GCA_043734225.1 Anaerolineales bacterium
ACGTCTTTCTCCACCAGCTGGCTGCCATTTTGGCCGCCCAGGATATCCTGCATCGAGGCTTCAATGCCCGATACGCCGATCCGGTCGCGGCCGGGCAAAAATCCGCGGCCGGTGTAATAGTCAAAACTGCCGGGCGCGTCGGTGTGAGACGGGATGGGGGCCATGTAGCCGATCAGTTCGGCCGTATGCTCGCCGGTCGGATACTCGCGCACCGACTCGACCTGGATTTCGACCCCCGGCAGGTCCGCCTGCTCCTCGCGGATTACCAGCGCGATTTCCTTGGAAATATCGCACTTAATCTTAACCGGATCAAACGGTCGGAAACCGAGCTCTTCCTGCACCAAGTCTTGAATACCGCGCTTGTTGCTCGGGGTGCAGGGGGCCACCGGGGTTGATCCCGGCACGGTTACCGGCATGCTTAGCAGAGTTGCCAGGCGTTGATAAATTGCCTCGATGCGCGCCTGGTTGTCGGGCAGGTTGGCCGGGGTGATGACGACGTCAAAGGCCGGCTGGTTTAGCGCCAGCGCCACGCCGCGGCTGTCATAGATGATGCCGCGCGGCGCTGGAACACTGACACGGGTGACCCGGTTTTCCAGCGCTTGCTCGGCATAATTGGCCTGATTGATCACTTGCAGATTGAACAGACGTCCAACCAGCACAATCGCGGCCACGAACATCAGGACGTAAAATAAGCGGACACGCCAATGCGCAGGAGGCAGGGAATGTGACATGTTAGATTCTTACCGCCGCAGGATGCAATACCGAGTGAAGCCAACGCACAAATTGATATACCGGCACCATGAACAAGGTGTTCAATAATACGGTCGGCAGCGTCACCTGGCCCAGACTCAAGGTCCAATTGACCGTGTGACCGCTCGCTGCCAGGACCAGCAGGTAAATCCCATGATACAACACGGTTCCCAACAGGGCACTGGCCAGCGGCAGCAGTACATGTGAGCTCCAAAAGCGGCCTTCGCTGAGGCTGGCCCCATACGCCACCAGTACCAGACCCAGCGCGTTGGCCCCAAATGGCCCGCCAGACAGCAGATCCAAACACAGGCCGCCCATCAGCGCCCACAGCGTTCCGCTGCGCCACTCGCCCACGATCGTCCAATTGAGCGACAACAGCAGCACCAGATCGACCGTGCCGCCGAAGAGGCGGAACTGGTTCAGGACGGTGGCCTGCAGCACGGCGGCCAAGGCTAGCAAGGGCAGCCCAACAAGGTACGACATCAGGGCGCCGCCGCGGCGGGCGTGGGCGCAGGTTGCAGGATGGGGCTGAGGTCGATCGGCTTAAAGTTTGTGATCACCAGGACGATTTCCAGCCGGTTGAAGTCCACGCCTGGGGTTAGGCTGGCGGTTTGCAGCACATCGAATGACTGGCGCTGCACGGCGCTGACTGTCCCGATGACGATTCCTTCCGGAAAGCTGCCGCCCAGGCCGGACGTCAGCACCAGGTCGCCGCTCTTGATCTGAGCCTGTTGGGAGAGGTACTGCAAATCGAGACCGCCGCCAAAGCGACCGACCGCCACACCTTCGTCGCGTGACTGCTGCAAACGGGCGGTCACGGCGGAGTTGGGATCGGTGATGAGGCGGACGCGCGCCGAGCAGCAGGTGACCGCCACCACCGTGCCCACCAGGCCGTTGTCGGTCACCACTGGTTGGTCGCGGGCGACCCCGGCGTCGGTGCCTAAATCAACAATGATAAAACTAAGGAATGGTGATGAGTCGCGCCCGATGACGTTGGCCGCGGCGTAGCGATTATCGGGGACCGAACGAGCATAGTTGAGCAGACCCGAGAGAAGATTGAGGTCCGCCTGGCTTTCTTGCAGGTCGACGATGCGCTTCTGCAGTTGCGCCACCTGGGCCTTCAAATCGGCGTTTTCTTGGTTCAGGCTGGCGGCGTCGGCGTTGCCGTGCAGGGCCTGTGTCAAGCCGGCGGTGGCGCCCGCCACGCCGCGCTGCAGGGCGCTTAATGGCGTAAGCAGCACGCTCTTGGCGCCTTCGAGCCGGCCTGCCTGGTTCAACAACAGCAGCGCCGCGATGGCAATGACCAACAGGCCGACGAAGACAGTCCGAGATTGCAGGCGGGTCACTGGATTATGACGAAGGACGAAGGACGAGCGGCGAAGCGTGCCCCGCGAGCCGGCTGCATTCGTCTGTCGTCGTTAGTCCTTCGTCCTCTGTGGTTACCGGGCCGTGCTGCCGCGTTCCAGGCCCACCAACAGCTTCTTGAGGTTGTCGTAATCTTCCAACACCCGGCCTGCGCCGCGGGCCACGCAGGTCATGGGATCTTCCGCCACCCACACGCGGATCTTCAATTCTTCCTGGAGCCGTTCGCACAGCCCATGCAGTTGCGAGCCGCCGCCGGCCATGCAAATACCGCTCTCCATCAAATCGGCAATAATTTCCGGCGGGGTTTCGTCAATCGCGTCTTTGATTGCGGCGACGATGGTATTGATCGAGGCCGACAAAGCCTCGCGCACTTCGATGGATGAAACCTCCACCGCCTCCGGCAGGCCGGTGACCAGGTTTCGGCCGCGCAGCGTATAGGTCTTTTCCTCCCATTGGGGATGCGCGGAGCCAATGGCGATCTTCACCTTCTCGGCCATGCGTTCGCCGATGAGCAAATTGTATTTATTGCGGGCGTATTGGACGATGTCCTGGTCCATCTCATCACCGGCCACGCGCAGCGAGCGCGAGAGCACGATGCCGCCCATGGAGAAGACGGCCACCTCAGTGGTGCCGCCGCCGATATCGATAATCATCGAACCCAGCGGCTCGCCCACCGGCAGGCCGGCGCCGAGCGCCGCGGCCATGGGCTCCTCGATCAGGAAGGCTTCACGCGCGCCGGCGGCAATCGTGGCGTCGTAAACGGCTCGTTTTTCCACCTCCGTCACCCCGGATGGCACGCCAACCACTACCCGCGGGCTGGGAATGGGAACGATACTTTGTTCATGCGCTTTGCCGATGAAATACTCCAACATGGCCTCGGTGATCTCAAATTCCGAGATCACGCCGTCGCGCAGTGGGCGGATGGCGGTGATGTTGGCTGGTGTTCGGCCGGCGATTTCCTTGGCCTCGGCGCCAATGGCCACCGGCCGTCGGGTTTTCTTATCAATGGCGACCCACGAGGGCTCGTTGATGACGATACCCTTGTTGCGCACATTGACAAGGGTGTTGGCGGTGCCCAGATCGATGCCAATGTCCAGCGAGAACAAACCCAACAGCCATTTGGTGATTGGGTTATTTATGAGTGGATTAAATGCCAAAGACACCTCTCCCAACTTAGCAACAGGAGATTATACCATCGGGCCTGTTTGACAATGCCGAAACTGACCTATGTAAAGTTGCGGCTACCCTCCGAACGCCCTGTGTGTTGCCTGATTCAGGCGCATTTCGGAAAAACCAGGGTGTTATAATCTTCGCCGCCAGCCGAGGACAAATGTCATTAGCCAAGCGCGTATGGGACTTTAGCACCATCCAGGATTTGCTGCACGATGGAGATCGGGTGGTCATCGCGGTCTCTGGCGGCCCCGACAGCCTGTGCCTGCTGGACGTCCTGCATAGCCTGGCGGCCAGGCATGGCCTGGCGCTGAGTGTGGCGCACCTCAACCATGGCTTGCGGCCAGAAGCAGCTGCGGACGCCAGCTTTGTGATGAAAGAGGCACAGCGGCGCGGCCTGGACTACGTGAGCGAAACTGTGGATGTGCGCGCCGCTGCCGCGGCCAGCCGGCAATCCCTTGAAACAACGGCTCGAGCTCTGCGGTATGCCTTTTTGGCGCGCGTGGCCCGGCAAACTGGCGCCAGCCAGGTGGCAGTGGCCCATAGCCGGGATGACCAGGCTGAAACTGTGCTGATGCACCTGCTGCGCGGCGCGGGGCTGCGCGGCCTGCGCGGCATGCTGCCCAGGCGTGCCATAGACGAAACCATTATGCTTATTCGGCCGCTTCTGGCCACCACCCGCGCTGAAATCCTTGACTATTGTGCGGAAAATGGGCTGTGGCCACGTCTGGACAGCAGCAACGCGGACACGACCTTTGCCCGCAATCGAGTGCGGCATGAGCTGCTGCCGATGCTGGAAGGCTTCAACCCCAACGCGCGGTCTGCGCTGGCGCGCACAGCCGCCCTGGCCGCCGGCGACTATGAGATTTGGCTGGCAGCAGTTCAGCGGCTGTGGTCCGAAACCGTGTTGGTGGAGCCTGGAAACCAGGAGCGGGTGGCATTCGACCGGTCACGTTGGTTAGGACTGGGCGTTGCCCAGCAGCGGGCTTTGCTGCGGACAGCGGCCGAACGTCTGACTGGCGACCAGGACGAAGTCGACTTCGCCCCGCTGGAGGCCGCCACCCGGTTCAGCCGCGTCGCCCGGCCGGGTCGCAGTTGTGCGCTGGCGGCTGGTCTGTGGCTGCGCATAGAGACCGAACGGATCGTCATTGGCCCTCGGGCACAGATGTTTGACACTTATGACTGGCCCGGCCTGGTGGCGGGCGCGCTGCCGGCGGGCTGGCACTTGAAGATCGACACAGTTGATGCCAGCGGCTGGCCGGCACCGCAAGCCGAGGTGGTTTCGCGCTGGACAGTCTTCGTCGACGCTGAGCGGCTGGCGCAGCCGGTCACACTGCGCGCCCGGATGCCCGGTGACCGGTTTCAGCCTATCGACATGGCCGGACGTACGGTCAAATTATCAGACTTCTTTGTCAATCGAAAAGTGCCATTCGTGCAGCGTGACGCCTGGCCGCTGTTGGTTTGTGGGCAAGAAATTGTGTGGGTAGTGGGTCTGCGGCTAGATGAACGTTACCGGGTAACGGAACGAACGCGGCAGGTGACGCGGCTATCTGTGCAACGCGAACCAGCAGAATAGCGCCAACGGTCCTCAGCTTTGGGCGGCGGCTTTAGATGGCCAATCGACAACCAGTTTGGTCCAGCGCTTGGTTACGATGGTCTCGCCCAGTGCCGCCGCATACGGATGGTCACGGCTGAATACGCGCACCCGCAGCCGCGCGCTTGGCGGCCGGCCGGCTCCGTTCCAGTCCGCCAACAGATCAAGCAAGGATTGTGCGACCTCATGGCCGCGCGGGCCGTATTCGATAACTTTCAATTCGAATGGGCCCAGGTCACTGGCGGCTGTGCTGGGCTCAATCGTGCTGTGATCACGTCCGTCCAGAGCGGCCATCCCGTCAGCGGTCACCTTGAGGAATGTGAAACAGGTGGCCGGTGCTGTGCCCCATTGAAACAAGCACGGCCAACCGCCTGGTGGCGCCGAAGCGTCCTCGATCATGAGCGACGCCACTTGGCCAGAATGTAAATCCAGCCAAAGCGCCAGGCTGCCATAGACGGCGGCCTCGGTCGTGAGCAGGCCAGTGCCGCCACGTTCGCCCCCCGCCATGAGCCACTCATAGATCCGGTCGCTGGCAGCCGGGACCTCGCCCGGACTGATGAGTGTCAGGCCGGAGTGCGTGCCCAGCGGCGTGAATACTTCGGGGCCGGCAAACGCGCCGCGCAGCGGCATGAAGCCGCATTCTTGCACCGCCTGGCTGATCAGTATCGGCTGT
>JAYTFQ010000659.1:0-5598 GCA_043734225.1 Anaerolineales bacterium
TGCCGGGCCAGCGCCAGCACCCCCAGCGTCGTAAGCGTTTCAGCATCTTGCGGTTGGCGCGAGAGGGCCTCGTGCAGCACCGCATCGGCCTTAGTGTAATAAGCGGGATCGCCCGACTCGCGCACTTTTTGCAGATATGCAGCCCCAAGCAAGGCATAACCACGCGCGTCATTCGGATAGGCGCTCAGGTGCGTTTGCAGCGACGCCAGCAGCGTATCCATTTGTTGCGCCGCAGGCGCGGCGTCGCTATAGACGGTCGCGGACGGATCAGCCGCCGCCGGCGGCTGCGCGGCGCGTTGGATCAGCCAGGTGGAGGTCAAGAGGCCGGCCAACGCCAGCGCCGCAGCCGTCCAGCGCCATGCTGGTCGCAGCTCGCGCAGACTATTGAGCCCGCGTTTTGCGCTGAGAATTGACATTTAGCCTCCTTAAACCGGCCTTCCTGGCCCAGCGGCGCTGCCGCTGGGCCAGGAATATTGCGCTGCGCTGTTAACGTCCGATCCAGATTAACCAGGACGAGAAGATATTGGAAAACTGCGGATCTTGCCCGGCGCGCGGTGAAGCCACGTATGGGAAGGTTGTTCCGAAATCGACATCGTTTCGGTTAACCCGATCCGTCAGCGCACCGGCCAGGGCCGGATTGAAGGTGAACGAGTTGTCGACCAGCACCTGCCAGGCCGCGCCGCCGACTGCCAACAGTTCAATGTCGGTCACATCGTCCGCCAAACGCCGGCCATTGGGGAAGCCGCAGGCGTCGCCGCCCAGGATGCCCAACCGGTTCGGGGTTGGCGAGCAGGTGTTGCCCTTGATGGCAGTGTTCAGACGCAGCATCTCAGCCGGCACAACCCCCGCCGGCCGGTTGACGTTGAAGCCGGCCGGCAGCACCACCGGGCCGGAGGCCGTGTTGATGGTGAACGGCGCAGCGGTCTTCATGCCGGTTAGGAAGATTTGGAAGATATCATTGCGGCCGCTGCCCGGCGTGGTATAGCCGGTGTTGCAGGTGGTGCCGATTTCGCGCGGCAGCCGTACCCCGTACAGGCCGCACAGCAGCCGGCCGAGTTCAGGGTTCTCCACGCTCTTCTTGAGCAGGTCACCCGCGCCGGGGCCACTGGTGTATAGCGGCAGGTCGCCCTCAGGCGCCAAACCGTTGAAGGCATCCTTGAGCGCCAGCGGGATGACAACTTCATTTGTCAAGGGCATACCCAACCGCGAGATCTGCACCATCGGCCCACTGTCAGTTGGAATGCCGAAGGCGCCCAGCACGCGAGTGGTACGCCGGCTGGAAGTCGCCCACACCCCGATGATCGGGTTGGGATTATTCCCCGTCAGGCTGTTGTTACCGGTCAGCCGACTGGTGGGTATCTGCAGCGCGATGCTGTGGACGTTGAAACCTTTCAACCCGTCCAGCGGAACATTGTTGCCGCTGGAGTAGCCGATGGGCGGGGCTTGTCCGCGCAGGGTCAGCAGGTCGAATACTTGCAAATCCACGAAGAATGGGTCGTCGCGCTGGCCGGCAAACACCTTGATATCGTTATTGCCGGCGCCCAGGGGCGACGTGCGGGTGTTGCAGTTGGTAGCGCCCGGCGCGCCCGAGACGCCGCTGATGCCGACCGTGCACACCCCAGCATCGCCCAGCGTGTCGTAATTCGGCGTGGACTTGCTGCCGATGTTGACGGGCGGGCTTGCCAGATTGGTGGCCAAGACCGTCGTGGTCAGGCCACTGGTCGTCGAGACAATCTCGGTGACGGTATAGGTCTGGTAGACGTTCCAGTTCGTATCGGTCAGCGAATGGATGGTCCCCGTGTTGTAGAGAAAGGTGTTCGGGTTACGGGTATGCGTCGCGAACTGGAACAGGTAGGTCACGTGGCTTTTCGCGTCACCTTTGGTGTCCACGTGAATGTAGTAGTTCACTTCGTCGGCAAAACGGTAATAGTTCGGGCCGCCGAAGGGCGCCTCGAACGGGATCCAATCACCGATGAGCGTAATGGAGTCCTGGCGATCAGGGCTCACAAAGGCGTAAACGTCGGTGTTGTCGGCTGCGGGGTCATTGGCGATCAGAGGCGCCTCGCGATGGCTGGAGGCCGCCACATTCAAGGGCGCGGCTCCCAGCACAGAGGCAGCCACAAAAGCCAAGAGGACACCGGCCGACACAATTCGGCTGGTAAATACCTTGGACATAAACTATTCCTTTCCAGAAATTCGGTCGGATATTCAAGCGCCGCGGCAGCGTCTTCAGAACTCACTACGCCTGATTACATGCCCGCGCATGTGGAATCGGGCCGATTAGTACCTAGATACATCTTTACAATTTTGAAGATGCACATCGCAGTCAGGCGCGTATTTGACCCTTCACAACGAATGCCGGACAATGGCCGCTAGATATGGCGACAGGAGAGCAAGGTGACGTACCGACCTGGTTGTGGCGCACGGCCACCTGGGGATTGCTGGCCGCCCTGGCGGCGGTGTTGGGGCTGGCCGGCACGTTGGCGCTGGGCCTGGCCGACCCGCCACGCGCTGGCCCGCTGGCCTGGCAAGACGACTTCAAGCAGGGCACGCAGCGCTGGAGCCTGATTCCACCCCCGGGCGGCACCCTGGCGGCGGTGGGCGGCGCACTCGTGGCCGGCTTCCCTGGCGTGGATGTCGCCGGCGCGCCACAAGCAGTAGGGCTAACCACCGCGCCGACCGGTGCCTTCACTTTGGAAGTGGCGGGCGCGGCGGTGACGGGCGAGGCTGCCGCGGCGTATGGATTAGTGTTTGATTGGCAGGATGGCCAGCACTACAGCGCCGTCTTTATGGACGGCAACGGCTATGCAGAAGCCTACCATCAGATCGGGGCCGAACGCCAAACACTGTTTGAATGGCAACAGTGGCCGCACATCCTGTATGGCACGGATGCCAACCGGGTGCGGGTTGATGTGCGCGGCCAAGCGGTGACGCTGCGGATCAACGACGAGCTTTTGGCCACCGGCCCACGGGCCGCGGCGCGCGGGCAACTGGGACCGGCGGCCCGCAGCCGCGCGGCGGCGCGGGTGGTGTTCAGCTGGGCCAGGCTATGGACTAGCTCTTGAGGTATTTGGTCCCGAGGAAATAGTCGAGCCAAATCCAGGCGACACCGGCCGCGGAAATAAACAACAGGCCGACGTTGCTGTAGGCGAACTTGGCCATGTCCGTGCCGAAACCGATTGTCAGCGGACCGAGCGGGAGCCGGACGTAGATGATCACATACGTGACCACCAGGCCAAAGACCAACGATATGAGCCACACGACGGCGCGTCTGATGTTCAAAGACATGTTTTCTTCTCCGATCAATGTCTCGCTAAGCGAACATATGAATTGTATTGAAAAGCGCGGCGCTCGTCAAACGCGGCCTGGAA
Organism: Anaerolineales bacterium; assembly: GCA_043734225.1. Classification (GTDB taxonomy): domain Bacteria; phylum Chloroflexota; class Anaerolineae; order Anaerolineales; family UBA6663; genus JAYTFQ01. The sequence continues at coordinate 3,372 of JAYTFQ010000659.1, forward strand.
CATTTCACGCCGGGGCGCCGTCTTGCCTGGAGCCGGGCCACGCTGTCCGGTGGCCGCTGCGCGTGTGGGCGGCGGCAGACAACGGAAAATTATGCGCAATTTGACATTCAGTATCATGATTGGCGGCGTTTTGGCGTTCTTTTTTGCCGGCGTCGTATTCGCCGCTTTCAGCCTCTTCCGCCCTGGCTGGCTGCGCCAGGTGGCCGGCGCCAAACCTACTCCCATATCGGTGCAGACGCTGGTGGCCATCGTGGCAGCCGGCGGGCAGGTGCCGAATGTCACACCCATCCCCACGGGCGTGGGGACACAGGCGCCGACCGCTGTGCCTTTGCCAACTACTGCCGGGGCGTGCGGCGGGCCGCAGCAAATGACGATTGCGCTGCTGGGCATGGATACGCGCGGCGATCAATCCAGCTTCCGCGCGCGCACGGATGCCATTACTCTGCTGAATATCAACTTCGCCGCCCAAACTGCCGCCATGCTGTCGGTGCCGCGCGACCTATATGTGCCACTGCCCAATCTGGGCGCGGTGGGCATTGACCAGGATCGGATTAACACTGCCTTTCTCTTTGGCGAAATCTATGGCGTGCCGGGCGGCGGGCCGGCCGAGTTCAAACAGACTGTGGAACTAAATCTGGGTATCCGGGTGGATCGGTATGCGGTGATTAATTTCGGCGCGCTGAAGGCGACCGTGGACGCACTCGGCGGGATCGATATTGACGTGCCCACGGCGATCTACGACCCGGATTTTCCAGCGGATGAGGGTGACGGCACTACGGTGCTTGACATCCCAGACGGGCACCAGCACATGGATGGCGCCATGGCGCTGCGCTACGCCCGCACCCGCCACCAGGACGACGACTATCACCGGGTGAAGCGCCAGCAGGCGGTCCTGCTGGCCATCCGCGACAAATTGGTCAACCCGCAGGCCATCCCTCAAATCCCAGCCTTGATTGCCGCCATGCAGGGATTGGGACAGACCGACCTGGCGCCGGGCGAGATTGCCGCGCTGGCCTGCATCGGCCAGCGCATCGACCGCGCCGCTATCCAGGCGTATTCCATCGATGGCACAATGATCCAGCCGTGGACCACGCCGGCCGGGGGCAGCGTCAGCATCCCCAATCGCGACCGGATCGCGCCGGTGGTGCAGCAGTTTCTAAGTTCAACGCCAACCGGAGCAGCAGCTCCCTAGCGCCTCGCCGGGCCAGAGCTGCAGAGCGCTGCTGCGCGCAGACACACACAAACTAGGCTATAGGATTTGCCCGGCACCCTGGGACCCTAACCGGCCGCTGATGTGCTTCTGGGAGTGCTCGAACGGCAGGGATCGAGGCAGCGGTCAGCACGAAGCGGGCCTCCGGTTCAGTGTGTTCCGGCAACTGTCACTTGACCACCAACAAAGTAATCGGCCGCCGCGCCCGTTGCCAATTCAGCCGGCACGCGCGCCTGTGTATCGGCATCGTAGAGACCGATACGAATCTGATAGTCACCATCCGCCGCATCAACTGGAAGAAGAATGGCAAATTGATCATAAATTGTCTGGTCGGCTGCCCAACCGGTGGTGGGCATCAAGTCGCCGGCTGGCAGTCCATCATGTTGCGCCACAATCCCTAAAGCATTGAAAACGTGGACGAATACTTTGAGGGATTGGGATATGGGACGCGTCGAGCGCCAGACCAGCCGGAGACGGACAAACCCTCCTGCCGCCACTTTAGAGTCAATGAGGTCGACCCGTTCCAGGTTTATGGAGCGGCCAAACGTGACAGCTAGCAAGATTATCTGGGAGGCGCCAGCGTCAGGCGCATACTCTAACAAGCGAGCCGGCCCCAACCAGCGTTGATCGATACGAAACAGATGGGCCGCCAGCCATGTTTCGATGAATCTGGCCGGATCACACGCCGTTTCGTTCAATAAGATGGCGCGCACCAGCGGTCGCCCGTCGGTGGCAAGCTGTAGTGCAGCGGCCGTGGCCCGCCGATCGAGAGGCCAGGAATCACCGATGGGAAGCAAAGACACACCCGGCTGACGGGCGAGTTGCTGCTCCAGACTGGCCAACTGGTTGGGCGGATAGAGCAGGAGCCAGCTGGTCGATGCTTGTGTGGCCAAAAACTGCGCGACGGCCTGATAGCTATCCATGCTACGGGCGGGCTGAACACAGAGCGCTTCAAAGAAGCGCGCTCGGACCGCCGGGCCGGCGCTCACTACCTGGCGGACCCGCACGAGTTCGTCG
>JAYTFQ010000660.1:0-6129 GCA_043734225.1 Anaerolineales bacterium
CAACCCTTTTTGTTTGATATAACTGCCTATATCCCCACTGGCCACAACGCTGCCACCTGCTTCAGCCCGCAGCCTTGATTTGACCCACAGCTTCCCGCTCGATAGCGCTGATCTCTGCCACCCGCGCGCTCAAACCGCTCAGCAGCGCGCCAACCTCCGTCTCGCTCAGCGGAAAGCCGGCTTCCATCGCCTGGCGGATTTCTTCCAACCGTTCGCGGATGGCGCCGCGCTCTTCCGTAACGGCTTCGCCGCCCTCGACGAACAGCGCTCGCCGCCGCAGCATCAGCTCGCGTGCCTCTTTCAACAATGGCGCCTCGCGGTCACTTCCGGGCAGTGCTGCCAGCGCCAGCGCGTGCCAGGCCTCGGCCGCGGCGCGGAACTGTTCGCCCGCCGCCTGCAGCGCCGGCCGGCCCAGGATCAGCGCGGCCTCGTCCAGAAAATCCGCGTACACCCGCCGGTCGGCATCCTCAGCTGTGGTCCAGGACATCACCCAGCCCAGCAGCCCCGGATGTCGCAAGCTGCCGCCCAGCGCCTGAAATAACGCCGGCCCGCGCGGGAACAGCCGCGCCCAGCTCTGTTTGTGTTTGCTGTTCACCAGCAGCCTGGCCCACTTCTCATAAGCCGCGAACCCAAAATTGTCACGCGCGCCCTTGGGCGGCGCCTCGGTGTACAGGCTGACGCACTGCCGCAGCCCGGCCTGCACGGCCGCCGCCAGCCGTTCTGGGTTGGGCGGTTCCAACGTCATCAGCCGGAAGCGCTCCTGCTTCACCCGCCCGCGCGCGGCGCTCAGAACGACGGCGCCCACCGTCCATGGCCGGCGCGCCCCGTCCGCCAACAGATAATCGTCCCCGGCTCGCCCAACCACCACCAACGGCCGCATCATCCACATCTGCGCACTCGGCCCCATCTGATAATAGGGCAGGCTGTACACATCCGCCCACACGATGGGCGCTTCGCCCGCTTCGAGCGCCGCGTTCAATTGGCGCTCGGCCGTGGCCGGGTCGGCCGTCTGCCGCACCTCGCGCGGCGCTCCCAGCCGATCAAGGATCGTGTCAAACGGAGCAAACGTATTGCGGGTCAGCAGCGCCAGGTGCGGCAGCTCACCGCCATAGGCAAACGTGAAATATCCAAAGGTGATCCCGCCGCTCACCCCCAGCAGCAGCGCCTCGGAATACGGCTGTCCGGTGTGTGGCGCCAATGCCCCGCCCAGCGCCCAGGCGTTACGCAGCGTGCCGGTCTCGTAATGGCGGCCCTCCAAAGGGCGCATATTTAGCGGCAAATTCATCCGCCTTCCTCCGTCGTTCCCCTGCAACCGCCGCAGTCAAGGACATGGCTGGTCGTATTGGGTCGCGTGGCCGGCTTTGCTCACCCCGTGGCCCCACTCTGGCTGGATTTCAATCCACTATACTCCAGCGCTGTCCCACGTCGCCGAAATTGTGACATACTTTGCTTCCGGACGAAGGAAGAATATACCAATTGACCAATCAACCTGTTGACCCATCTCCCCCACACCCCCATACCCCCACACGCCCACACCTCCTCTTCCGTCTCCTCCTCACCGCCGCCCTCCTCCTGCCCTTCAGCCTGGCCCTGCTCGACGCCTACGGGCTTCAGGACCAGGCCGAACCGGCTGACGCCATCGTCATCCTCGGCTCCATGGTCTATCCTGGCGCGCAGCCCGGCCCAGCGCTTACCCGCCGCACCCAGCACGCCGTGGCACTCTTTCAGCAGGGCCTGGCCCCGGTCATCATCTGCTCCGGCGGCAAGGGCAACAACGAAAGCGACACCGAGGCCGCTGTCGCCTGCGGCCTGGCCGCAACCCTGGGCGTGCCGCCAGGCGCCCTGCTGCTGGAAGACCGGGCCCGCAGCACCGAGGAGAACGCCATGGATACCGCCGCCCTCATGGCCGCCCACGACTGGCATACGGTCGTCGTCGTCAGTGACGGCTATCATCTTTACCGCGCCGATCTGCTCTTCCGCCGCGCCGGCCTGGCGCCATACCCCTCGCCCGCTCAGGTCACCACGGGCCCCATGAACCCTATCGAACGCTACAGCCGTGAATTGCGCGAGCTGGCCGCCCTGGCCTGGTACTGGACCAAGACGGCCCTCGGACTGCATATAACTGACTTGCCATAATCTGTCGCCTGCCTTATGTCACCCGCCACTTGAATCCACGGTCCCCACCGCTCCCGCAGGGGACCGTTTGCGCCGCTCCCGAAGGGACCGCTTCATTTGCCGCCCGCGCCGCTTCCGAAGGGGACCGCTTGCGCCGCTGTAAAATAGATGGGGTGGTTACAGCACCAGAGGCCATGAGAGCAATACGAATGGCAGCTTTCGTCCTTCCTCCTTCGTCCTCTTTACCGCCCATATCGGCTAAAATACCCCTGTGCCTGCGGATTGGGTTGGCAAGGAACTAGGCGAATACTTCGTATTCGAGCGCATTGGCGCCGGCAGCATGGCGGAGGTTTATAAAGCCCTCCAACCCAGCATGGACCGGCTGGTAGGCATTAAGATCCTCTCGCCCGCGCTCAGCCACGATCAGCAGTTCGTCGCGCGCTTCAAGCGCGAGGTTCAGATCGTGGCCTCCCTCGAGCATCCCCACATTTTGCCCGTCATCGACTTCGGCGAGCGCGAGGGCACCTTCTACCTGGTGATGCGCTATGTGGGCGGCGGCACCCTGCACGACCTGATCGAACGCGGACCGCTGGAACCGGCGGTCGCTTTGCGCTATCTATCCGAGATTGGCGAGGCGCTCGACTACGCCCACCAGCAGCGCGTCGTCCATCGCGACATCAAGCCGCGCAATGTGCTGCTCGACCAGCAGGGCCGCCCGTTCTTGGCCGATTTCGGCCTGGCGCGCCTGATCGGCGCCGGCAATATCACCCACAGCGGCGTAGAGATGATCGGCACGCCGCACTACATGAGCCCCGAGCAGGCGCGCGGCCAGCATGTGGATGGCCGCAGCGACCTGTACGCGCTGGGGGTGATGCTGTACCAGATGCTGACCGGCCGGGTGCCATTCGAGGCCGACAGCACTGTCGGCATTGTGATGAAGCACATTGAGAGCCCGGTGCCGAATGTGACCGAGAACTGGCCCATGCTGCCGGAGGCGCTTAACCCGGTGGTGGCCAAGGCCATGGCCAAGGACCCGGCTGAGCGCTACCAGACCGCCCATGATCTGACCCAGGCCGTGGCGGAGGCACTGGGCACCTCGGTACTGGCCGGGCCAGTCGTCACCCGCCCCGCCGATGGCGGCCCAAGCGGCGGCGGCCGCGGCTTCCGCCTCGCGGGCGCGGGCAGCCGGCTGTCGTTTTGGCGCAAGCTCGGCATCCTGGCCCAGTGGGGCGGGCGCCGTCTGCGCGGGCAACAGCCCGACAAACTGAGGAGCCTGTTTGGCGGCTTGTTTCCCACCCGGCCTCACCTCAAGCGCGGTCAGGTTTTTGCCGGCCTGCTAATTGTTCTGGTCGGCGCCCTGGTATCCGCCGTCCTGCTCAATGGCCGCGGCCCGGCTGCGCTGTCGCCGGCTTCGTCCACCGCGCCGGCTACGGCCTCTCCGCCCGAGGCTACCCCCGCCAACACGCCGGTCCCGCCCTCGCGCACACCCGACCTGGCCGCGCCCACTGCGACCCTCGTCGCGGTCAGCGTTACCGATGCCAGCGTCGCCGGCACCGCCGCTGCAATCCATGCTCAGTCTGCTACCGCCTCCCAGGCGGCTGTTTCTCAGTCGGCCGCCGCCACCCAGTTGGCCGCCGCGCCCGGCCCCACCCGCATCGTTTCCAACATGGACGAAATGGTGGAGGTGTCAGTGCCGGCCGGGCCGTTCCTGATGGGTTCGTCCAACGCCGACCACGCGGCCCTCGCCGACGAAAAGCCTCAGGTGGAGGTGACGCTGCGCGGTTTTTGGATCGACCGCACCGAGGTGACAGTGGCCCAGTTCCAGGCCTTCGTGGCTGCCAGCGGCTACAAGACCGACGCCGAACGCGGCTGCTGCGCGGGCGCGTACCAGCACTCTGGCGGCACGGTCTTTTCGCCCGACCCGGCGTTTACGTTTAATGCCGATTGGCTGCATCCGCTGGGCGGGGGCGGGGGGGCGGCGGTGCCTGGCCAGCCAGTGGTTCAGGTCAGTTGGAACGATGCCTCAGCCTACTGCGCCTGGGCTGGGCGGCGCCTGCCCTCTGAGGCCGAATGGGAAAAGGCCGCCCGCGGCGAAAACGGCTTGATCTACCCCTGGGGCAACGAATTCGACGGCCGGCGTCTGAACTACTGCGATAAGAATTGCAACGCCGCCCTGCACGGCATCACCGATGACACCTTTGCCCGCACCGGCACAGTCGGCGTCTTCGCCACGGGCGCCAGCCCGTATGGCGCGCTGGATATGGCCGGCAACGCGCGCGAATGGGTCAATGACTTTTACGACTTCCGCGGCTATCAGGGCCTGCCCACCGCCAACCCGCCCGGGTTGGAAAGCGGCCTCACCCGGGTGGTGCGCGGCGGCTCGTGGATCGACGGCCCCGACCGCGTGCGGGCTGCCGCCCGTGACAGCCTCGTCCCGGACGGCCGCGACAACCTCACCGGCTTTCGCTGCGCGCTGACCCAACAGCCATGACCAAACGCTTTATCCTGGTGGCCGGCAATATCGGCTCCGGCAAGACCTCGCTGACACAGCAGGTGGGCCAGCGGCTGGGCTATACCACCGCCTACGAGTCGGTTAACGACAATCCCTATCTGGCCGACTTTTACGGAAATATGGCCCAGTGGTCATTTCACTTGCAGGTTTTCTTCCTGGGTCATCGCGCCGAGCAGCATCGCACCCTGTCGGCCGCCCCTGCGAGCGCCATCTGCGACCGCAGCATCTACGAGGATTATTACATCTTCGCCCGCGCGCTGCGTGCCCTGGGCAATCTGGGCGGCCGTGATTTTGACGCCTACGAGCGCCTGTTCCATTTGGTGGTCAATAGTCTGCCCAGCCCCGATTTGCTGTTGTATCTGAAAGTGTCCACCCCCACCTTGCTGGACCGCATTCATGGCCGAGGCCGCGCCATGGAAAGCGGCATCAGCGCCGACTACCTCGACCTGCTCAACCGCCTGTACGTCGAGTGGCTGGCCAGCTTCGACCTGTGCCCCGTGCTCACCATCCCCGGCGACGATCTCGACTTCGTCAACCATCCGGCCCATTTTGACCTGGTCCTCGACAAGATCCAGGACAAGCTGAGCGGGAAGGACGAAGTGGTCTTCCCGAAAAACGAAGGATGAAGGATGTAGTATGAACGATGAACTAAGAAACACCAGGCACACCGAGATAGTCTAACCACCGTCCGCCATCCTTCGTTCGGCATAGCGGCCCGTCGTATCCCGTTGGCATTCCTCAGCCTTCAGCCTTCAACCTTGCCTTTCTTTACAGCCTTTTTACATTCCTCGCCTGCGCGCGTAACGCCGCCCAACGACAATACTGTCATCGCGATCATTTGACGCGTGAATATTCGAAAAGGATGGTAGACCATGTTCGGTAAAATCAAGCTAAGCATTGTCAGTATCGTGTTAGGCGCCGTGGCGTTCGGCGGCTTTTCGGTGGCTCTGGCAGCCAGCGCCCCCACCACCCCAGACCTGACCGGTGCGGCGCCCGTGGCGCTGGCCGCGGCCGCGTCCACTCGGGCCCCGTCCGCGACAGCGGTTACGTCCGGCACCACCTGGGCCGCCGGGCAAATCACCGCCCTCGCGGCGGATAACTTCACCTTGAAGGGCCCGCTGGGCGGGGTGCATGTCGTGTACGTCAACGACCAGACCGCCTACTACAACCGCACCGGCACGGCGGGCAGTTTTGCCGATCTGCAGGTGGGCGACCGTGTGATGGGCGCCGCCGACGTGGTGGATGGCAAGGCCACCGCCAAGTTGGTGGTCGACCTGGGCGTGCGGACTGACTATCGCGGCGTGGGCGCGGCCACTGCCGTCAACAGCACCGAGCAGTCATTCAGCTTCACCAACCGCCATGGCCGCCCGTGGGAGTTTTACGTCGACGCCACCACCAAGATCACGGATAAGTCCGGCGCCGCCAAGACCTTCGCCGACATCCAGCCTGGCACCCGCCTGTTCGTGCACGCCGAAAAGCGCGCCGACGGCAAGTGGTGGGCG
>JAYTFQ010000661.1:0-6757 GCA_043734225.1 Anaerolineales bacterium
AACCTTCGTGGGGCCGCTGCGCGTCATCCATTTCGGCGGGCATTTGATAATTGGCTGAGTGGCGCTGCGCGCCGCCGTGTGGGGCCTACTGCGACTCTAGCGTGGCCGTTGGCGCTGCGCGCGTGCGGGTCGTGGTGGCCGTTACGGTGGGTGTCAGGGATGGGGTCAGGGTTGGCCGGCGAGTGGGCGTGGGCCCGGTGACCGTGGGCGCGGGCGTATCCGTCGGCGGGAACGTCGGCGTGATGGTCGATGTCTCGGTGGCGCTGGGTGTGACCGTGGGCACGGTGGGGCTGGGGGATGGCACCGGCGTGTCCGTCCAGACTGGGGGCAAGGTGGGGAAGGCGCGCGGGGTGAGATCGGTGCCGGGAACCACGCGCGTGACTTGCACCGGCCGCGCGGTGGCCGCCGCCAGAGTGGGGCGCCTGAGCAAACTGCTTTGCGCGGCCAGAACGGCGATGACGCCGACGACCAGCGCCACGAGCGCCAGCGCCACGAAGGTGATGAGCCAATTGGACGATCCGGAAGAGGCTTTCATGTTGCTATCCCTGCCACTGGGCGCCCAGCCGCGCTGGACGCCTCCCAACTATACACAACTTTGATGTTTGCACCACCCGGGCCGGCCAGGCCTATACTGTAGCCTGATCGGTGACGTCCTACAATCCCTACGAGGTCAGCCATGGACACGGATACGAACCGCCAGACCATTCAGAATCTGATCGACGCAATCAATAGCCGCAATCTGGACCAGTTCCACGACCAGTTCGCCGAGGAGTCGGTCATAGAATATCCGCAATCGGGGGAGCGGATCGTGGGCGGCGCCAACCGCCGCGCCGTGTATGGGGCTATGCCCACGCTGCCCACCCTGAGCTCTCGGCGCATCATCGCCACCGGCGATATGGTGGCAGCCGAGCTGGATTACCACGGCAGCGAGGATTACCAGGCTGTTTTCATGTTCCAACTGCGCGACGGCAAAATCATCCATGAAATTGCTTATTGGGCCCAGCCGTTCCCAGCCGCGGCCTGGCGCGCGGCGTGGGTCGAGCACAAATAACACGTTGCCCCCATGGAACTCGGGCCTGGCCCGGTCTGTCCCGTAACGCTGGCGTAACGCTGGGATGGTAGTCTCAGGCTAGATGACAGCCGCCCAGGTTACGCCAAGATGAGCATACCTCCAGCCCTGCTCGGCGTGAGCCTATGGTCGCGGCCGGGCAACCTAACTCCCCGCGCCCCCTTTCGCTTAAGGGAACAGGGGAGAAACACTGTTAATTTGGGGACCTGGCCGCTGGCGCGGGCGGCTGTGCTGCACACCGGGCTGGGCAGCGTGATGGAAGTCACCCGATGAGCACTGGGCGATGGCTGCGGCTGGCTCGGGCGGCCTGGCTGCTGGTGGCGGCGTTCTACGTCGTCACCTTTCTGCTGGCCTTGCCTGGGCTGCTGCGACAGACAGTGGATATTCCGCGCTGGCCGGCATGGACCGATGCCGAAGCGCGGCTGGCGCTGGCCCAGCTGGGTTGGTCGGCGGACAGCCTGCAGCGCTACGCGACCTGGCCCAACCTGGTGCTCACGCCCGCCTATGTGCTGCTGGCGACGTTCATTTTCTGGCGGCGATCGAATGACCCAGTCGCCCTGATATTCTCTTTCGTGTTCTTGGGGTTTCTAGATACGACGCAATTCCAGAGTCTGGCGCACCAATCCCCGTTGTGGTCGCACGTCGACGACATCAACTCGGGTTTTACGTCCACGATGTTTTTCGTGGCCTTCATGAACTTCCCCGATGGACGCTTTGTGCCGCGCTGGACGCGCTGGGCGGCGCTGATAGTAGGCTTGATCCAGGTGTGGCGTGTGTTGTGGCCGGGCTGGTATGCGCCGGTGGCGTTTGTGATTGCTCTCCCCACGTTTGTGATCCTAATCGTGGCGCAGCTTTATCGCTATGCGCGCGTGTCGGGCCCGGTTCAGCGGCAACAGACGAAGTGGGTGGTGTTCGGCCTGACGGCGGGTGTCTTGCCGCTGGCCGCCTATCTGGCGGTGTTGGGCCTGGCGCCGGAGCTGACGCAGCCCACTGCCACCGGCATGGTGCTCTTGTTAGCCGGCAACTGGCTGTGGGGCGCGGTCGTGATTCTGCTGCCGCTCTCGATGACGGTGGCCATCCTGCGCTCGCGGCTGTGGGACATTGATCTGCTCATCCGGCGCACCCTGGTGTACATGGTGCTGACTGGTCTGTTGGCTTTGGCCTATTTCGGCAGCATTGTGGTGCTGCAGAACACCTTCAGCGGCCTAACCGGCCAGGCGCAGTCGACGCTGGTCACGGTTATCTCCGCGCTGATGATCGCGGCTTTGTTCGTGCCGCTGCGCCGGCGGGTGCAAGCGGTGATCGACCGGCGGCTGTACCGGCGCAAGTACGACGCGGCGCGCACACTGGCGGCGTTTGGCGCCAGCCTGCGCGACGAGACGGACCTGGGGCAGCTCAGCGCGCATCTCACCGACGTAATGGATGAAGCGATGCAGCCTGCAAACCTGGGGTTGTGGCTGAAGACTGATTCAGCCCGTTTGGGCGGCTCACTGGTGAAACCGCATGACACGCAATAGACTGGCCGGGCTGGCCTGGGCGCTGTGCGCGCTGACCCTGGCGCTGGCAGTGGCTGGGCCAATCATCGCCATCCGGGTGGCCAGCGCGGCGACTGATTTTCAAGCGGTGGCCCTGACGGTCGTCAGCGGCCTGGCCGCTCTCGAGTTCAGCTTGATGGGGGCGCTCATCGTGTCGCGCCAGCCGCGCAACATCATTGGCTGGCTGCTGCTGGTGGTCGGCCCATCGTTCGCGTTCAGCACGACCGTGCTGAGTAATTGGGGCGCGTCACTGCCGGCCACAGCCACGCTGACCCCGCTCAACTTCCTGCTATTTTGGCTGAGCAGTTGGAATTGGTGGCTGCTGGTGGGGCCGCTGCTGTTGATCCCGCTGGTTTTTCCCAGCGGGCGGCTATTATCTCCGCGCTGGCGCTGGGTGGTCGTTGCGTTGGGCGCCGGCTTCGCCATTTTCCTGACCGGGGCGACGTTTGCCGCCACGGCCGCCCTGCCAAACGGCGCCCAACCTGTGTCCAGCCCCATCGGGTTCCTGCCGGATGCGGCCGCGCAGTTATTGTTCAGCGTGTTCCAATGGCCGGTGCTGGCCGCCGCCGGCGGCAGCGGGGCGGCGCTATTTGTGCGCTACCGGCGCGCCGGGGTGGTCGAACGTCAGCAGATCAAGTGGTTTCTATACGCCGGCGCCTTGTTTGTGGCGGCGTTCATTTTGCAATTTGTCATCAACTCCGGTGCGGACAATGACATCAGTTTCCTGGGCGTGTTGTTTATCATCTCCATCTTGTTCGTGCCGGTCTCAATCTGCATCGCCATCCTGCGCTACCGCCTGTTCGATATCGATATCCTCATCCGGCGGACGCTGGTGTATGCCGTGCTCACCGGGCTGCTGGCGCTGGCCTATTTCGGCCTGGTGGTGGTGCTGCAGAACACCTTCAGCGCCCTCACCGGCCAGGCGCAGTCGACTCTGGTCACGGTTATCTCCACGCTGATGATTGCGGCTTTGTTCGTGCCGCTGCGCCGGCGGGTGCAAGCGGTGATCGACCGGCGGCTGTACCGGCGCAAATATGACGCGGCGCGCACACTGGCGGCGTTTGGCGCCAGCCTGCGCGACGAGACGGACCTGTGGCAGCTCAGCGCGCATCTCACCGACGTGGTGGATGAGACGATGCAGCCGCAAAGCATTGGGGTTTGGCTGCGCAACGCTGAACGGAGGCAGCCATGATCCCTGGCCGCTGGCTGGCGCCGGTGCGCACGCTGGTGCTGGCCTGGATCCTGGTGACCCTGGTCATTCTCGTGTGGTCCCTGCCCAGCTTCTACGAGAGCCGGCGCCACCTGGAAGGCAGCGCGCTGTCGGGGTCCGCGTTTTCCGGTTGGACGACTGAGCAGTTGAAGACGGCTGCGGCCGAAATGGGCCTCAAACCCGATCTGGCGGCCGGTACGCTTTTCGTGGCCAACATTGTGTGCCTGATTTCGTTTTGGGTGGTGGGCGGGCTGCTATTTTGGCGCCGGTCCAACACCTGGATGGGTCTTCTGGCCGCCTACAGTTTCATCGCCACGGGGCCCGGCTTCAGCAACTTGCCGCTCACCCAGACTCAGATTCCAGAGTGGGCCAAGAGTCTATACTCGCTTAACGCCATATTCAGCTTTCCGACTTTATTCGTAATTCTGCTGTACCTCTTCCCCACCGGCCAATTCGTTCCGCGCTTCACGCGTTATCTGGCGGTGGCGCCCTATCTGCTATTTGGCGTGCAGCTAATTGTGCCCAGCGGTTCGCCGGTGCTGTTCGTTTTGTTATTGCTTCTGTTCGCTTATCTCCTGGGCGGACTGATCAGCCAAATCTACCGCTACCACAGAATCTCCAGGCCGGAAGCGCGCCAGCAGACCAAGTGGGTGGTATTCGCGCTGGGCTTATTGATTAGTCAGGTTTTGTTCAACCAGTTGGCGCTGCCGCTTATTCCGGCGCTGGCCATTGGCACCTCGGCCCGCTTTCTTTACGAACTGATCCTGAACGGCATTGTGGGGTATCTGATCCCGGCGCTGATCCCGCTGTCGATTGGCATGGCAATCCTGCGCTACCGGCTGTGGGACATCGACCTCATTATCCGCCGCACGCTGGTGTACGCGGTGCTGACCGCGCTACTGGCGCTAGCCTATTTTGGCAGTGTGGTGGTGCTCCAGAACGTCTTCAGCGCTCTAACCGGCCAAAGCCAATCCACCCTGGTGACCGTGCTCTCAACCCTGGTGATCGCCGCACTGTTCGGGACGCTGCGGCGGCGCGTGCAGACTGTCATCGACCGGCGGCTGTATCGGCGCAAGTACGATGCGGTGCGCACGCTGGCGGCGTTCGGGGCGAACGTGCGCGACGAGGTGAACCTGGACGACCTGACCGATGGGTTATTGGGCGTGGTGGACGAAACGCTGCAGCCGGTCTCGGCTAGCCTGTGGTTGAGCGGAGAATTGCGTGAGCCCCGACACAGGTGAACCGGCTGTCCTGGTCACCTCTGGGCCAGCCCGACGTGCCGGGCGCCTGGCATGGCTGCTGGTGACTGCCGCCGCCGTGCTGCTGTATTGGCCGGGCGCGCAAGCTTATTACCATGCCGTGCTGGCCAACCCGTTTTTTGGCAGCACATTTGTTTTTGCCTGGAAAGATGCCGGCGAGCTGGCCGCGGCCTTTAGCCGGTTGGGTCTATCGCCCAGCCTGTATGCCGGGCTGTCTATTGCGCGCCAGGTGGTGATTGGGTTGAGCTCTCTGGTCATCGCCGTTCTTATTGCGGCCCGCGCCACGGAGCGCGGCGCCTTGCTCATTGCCGCGCTCCTGGTCATTGGCGGTACCGTGGTCGCCGTCAACACGGCCGCGCTCCGCGAACTGGGCCCGGGTTGGGCGTTCGTGGGCACGGTCCTGAATGTGGTCAGCAGCGGCAGCAGTTTCACCCTGGTCTATGTTTTTCCCGATGGCCGGTTCGTGTCGCGCTGGTTCCGTTGGTTCTGGCTGCTCTCGGTTGTGGGAAACGCTGTGGTCACCTTTGCCAGCGGTCCGCGTCTGGAGGCTCTGCTGCTGCGCTGGCCCTGGCTCACGGGTGTGGGGGTACTCTTCATCGCCTTGCAGCTCGTGTTCATGGCCGCCTCGCCCATTTACCGGTACTGGCGCGATGCCAGCCCGATCCAACGCCAACAGTTGAAGTGGGTGCTGCTGGCGCTCATGGTTCAGCCGATCCTGTGGCCCGTGGGCGCGTTTGTCATTCCAGCCCTGTTTCCAGCCGCGGCGCAGTCGCTGGCCGGCGCGCTGGCTTACAACTTAGCGCGTCTGACGCTACAGGATTTTGCTTTTCTGCTTGTTCCCATCGCCATCGGCCTGGCGATCCTGCGTTATCGGCTGTACGACATCGATCTCATCATCCGCCGCACCCTGATTTATGCCGTGCTGACCGGGCTGCTGGCGCTGGCCTATTTGGGTCTGGTGGTGGTGCTGCAGAACATCTTTGGGACGTTGACCGGCCAGCGCCAGTCGACCTTGATCACGGTCATCTCGACGTTGGTTATCGCGGCGCTGTTCGGGCCACTGCGGGCGCGCGTGCAAGTCGTGGTTGACCAGCGCTTCTTTCGGAGCAAATATGACGCGGCTCGCACGGTGGCCCAGTTTGGCGCGGCCATGCGTGACGACGCGGCCGCGGATCTGGCGCAGATCTCGGAACACCTGGTGTTGGTCGTGCAAGACACGCTGCAGCCGGACCAAGTATCTTTGTGGGTGCGGTCCGCCGCCGCGCCCGCGGCTCAGGGTGAGCCCGAATGACGAGCAAACCGGCGGCAGTCAGCGCCGCGGCGGACCGTGCCCGGCCCGATTGGTTCTTTCGCCTGCTGGCTGTCTACACAGGCTTGCACCTGGCCTGGGGTCTGTGCCTGCTGTTTGACTTCGTCACACATCCGCTCGCGCAGGGCACGGTTTTACGCTGGGTGTTGGCGGTGGGCCTGGTGCCCATCGCACTGGTCGTGTCGGTATTGGTCTTGCGCCGGGCGCCGGGCAATATTAGCGGTCTGTGTCTGCTGCTGCATTGCGTGTTGGTTATGTCCGCCACGCTGCGGGCTGACTCACCCTTGGGACCTTACAATGCGGCCCTGAATACAGCCTGGTCTGGTCTGTGGCTCCTGGGTTTGTACTTCCCGGATGGCCGGCCCCAGCCAGCGC
>JAYTFQ010000662.1:0-11891 GCA_043734225.1 Anaerolineales bacterium
GCCCACACCTTCCGTGACCCACGCCAGGAGCGGCGCGTCATCGATTATTACGAATGCCTGGCGGAGCTGGCGGCGGATGACCTGATCAGCTTCTGCCAGACCATCCGCGATCTGACCCACGGCGAGAAGCTCACCGGCGGCTTTTTTGGCTACGTGATGGAGCTGGCCTGGAATATGGCTTTCTTTGCCGACAACAACACCCTGGAGGAGGCCGAAGTATCGACCCTCCAGCGCAGCGGCCACCTGGGGCTGCACCGGCTGCTGGAATCGTCAGCCATTGATTTTGTCGTCAGCCCGTACAGCTACACCTTCCGCGGGCTGGGCGGCGATTGCCTGCCAATGCAGCCGGCCGAGTCGCTGCGCGCGCACGGCAAGATGTATTTCATGGAAGAAGACGCGGTGATGCACAACATGCAGGAGCCGGATGGGCGCAACCACGCCTTTGAAAACAACATCGCTATTTACCAACGCAACTTCGCTCAGGCCATCACCCACGCGCACGCCGTCACCTGGTTTGAAGTCGCCTCGCTGGCCGAGGTGCCCAGCCTGGTGGACGAGCGCAAACGCTGGATTAAGCGCTTTCAGGAGTTGGGCACCTGGGCGCTGGGCCTGGACCGCACGCCGGCCGCTGAAGTGGCCATGTTCCTGGACGACGAGTCGTATTTCTACGAGTCGAATAAGAACAGCCTGGACATCCCGCTGATCTGGCGGCAGCGGGTAATCAGCATGAACCGCTTCGGCGCGCCGCACGATATGTACCTGCTCAACGACCTGCTGGACCACGACCTGACGCCCTATAAGCTGTACGTCTTTCTCAACCCCTTCCACTTGAACAACAAACGCCGGGAAGCCTTGAAGAAGGTGCTGCGCCGCGACGGGCGGACGGCGCTGTGGCTGTATGCGCCTGGGCTGATCAACTCCGACACGCCCGCCGACCAGCCGGCCATCAGCAAGGAAAACATGACCGATCTGACCGGTCTGCGTTTCGGGCAGGGCAAAAACCCGTGGACGCCCTTTGCTCACATCACCAATTTCAGGCACCCGATCACGGAAGGCCTGCCGCAGGATCTGTTCTGGGGCACCACCAACCCGATTGGGCCGCTGTTCCACCTGGACGACCCGCAGGCCACCACGCTCGGGCAGGTGGTGTACACGCTGGGGCGCTGCAAGCCGGGCTTTGGCGTGCGCACTTTCAATGCCGGTGACCCGGCCGCGTCTTATAGCTCGGTGTATCTGTCTACGCCCGATATCCCAGCGGCGGTGCTGCGCGGCGTGGCGCGCTTTGCCGGTGTGCACCTGTATAACGAGGCCGGCGATGTGCTCTACGCCACGCCCGAGCTGCTGAGCGTGCACAGTGTCTCGGGCGGGCCGCGCAACTTCAAGCTGCCTAGGCCGGCCGAGGTGGTCTACGACCTGTACAACGAGCGCGAGGTGGCGGCCAATGTGTCGGAGTTTACGGTGGAGCTGCCGCCCGCCTCAACCGCGCTGTATTTCACCGGCTCACGCCGGGTGCTGGGGCCAACGAATTAGGCCGGACGGCAATTCGATCCCGCTGACATCCTGGATTTCGGGCTGGGCGTATCGTGCCCGTGCCTGCTCGGAGAGCCGCAGGCCGTGCCCTGGGGCTTCTGGCGCCAGGGCATAGCCGTTCTCAAACCGGACTGGTTGTTCGACCAGGGCGTTGTAATTCGGGAAGTGAAACTCGATCCAGGTGTCGCCGGGCAGGGCCGCGGCCAGGTGCACGCCCAGCTCGAACATGGTGTTGCCCAGCGACACCTGGATGCCATGTTCATTGGCCAGCCAGGCGGCGCGCAGCCCATCACTGTAGTTGCCATGAATGTTAAGAATGTCGACGGCGCCGCTCTCGATCAGGCGGCGCTTGTCGCGCAGCCCCAGGTACTCCCCGGTGTTGACCAGGGTAAACGGCACGGCGCGCATGATCTCCCGCAGGCCGTCAAAGTCATAACGCAAGCAGGGGTCTTCAACCCATAGGATTTCAAACCCGGCGGCGTGATAGGCGTGCAGCCGCCGAATGGCCTCTCCCGGCGACCAGGCCTCGTTGGCATCGACCATCATGGGCGCCTGGGGGCCGATGATGTCGCGCACCAGGTGCAGCCGAGCGAGATCCCACGCCAGGTCAGGGTGCCCCACTTTGACCTTGAAGGCGCCAAACCCCATTTGGGCCGTTTGTTGATAGAACGCGCGGCAATCCTCATCGCTCAGGTGATAATCGAGGCCGCTGGCATACGCCCGCACCCGGTTGCTGTGCGCGCCGAACAACTGGTACAGCGGTAGCCCCAGTTCCTGGCCGAGCAGGTCCCAGGCGGCCTGGTCGATGGCTTCTCCCAGGCCAAAGGGCAGGTCGCGGATGTTGCCGCCGCGCGGCCGGCCGATGCGGTGGGTTAGGGCGGAGGGGCTTTGGCCGATAAACAAAGCCTTGACTTCGGCCTCAACGACGCGGTTGATCTCCGCCAGGCTGGGCAAGGGATGGAAGGCGGAGGCAAAGAAGCCGGTGCCGGTGTGGCCGCGCGCGCTGGTCAGCTCCAGCACGCCCAGATAAATGGTATCGAAGCGAACCTGTGAGTCGCCGATGACGCGGTCGCGCGGGAAGGCAAAGCGCGTCACCCGATAGCCCTCAATGGTGTTTGGCATAGCAGTCACTTCCTGAGCAGTTTAGGCGGCCGGCGGCCACATCACCGGCCAGTATTCTTGGTTAAACGGCTGGCCGTCCTGAGCATTCGGCCCAAAGAAAACCAGATTGGGATGCCACTGCCGCCCGGCGCGATAGACCGTGTCGCCCGGCATCATGTGCGCCACCACGCTCATGCGCGGCTGATCGGTGCGGTTCGGTCCCGACCCATGGAAGGTCAGGCAATGGTGAAAACTCACCTGGCCGGCCCGCATGATGCACGGCTCGTCCAGCCACGCGCCGCCGGCCTGGCCGGCGAACTGCTGAGCCAGTTGTTCCAGATCCTTGACCCCAAAGGCATCGCTGCCTTCGATCAGCCCCCACTTGTGCGAGCCGACAATGGTGCGCATGCCGCCGTTGATTAGATCGGTGTCTTGCAGCGCCACCCACGCGGTGCACATATTGGTGGTGCTGCTGGCCTGCCAATAGCCATAGTCCTGGTGCCAGCCAATGTTGCCGGCATTGGTGACCGGCTGGTCGGCGGTGCCCGGCTTATAGATCGCCTGGTCGTGCCACAGCCGCACACTGTCCACCCCCATCAGCCGGGCGCCAACCTGCCCCAGCACTGGTGAAGTCACCGCCTGCCGGATGTCGTCACTCAGCCAGAAGGCGTTGCACTGCTGGCGGACTTTGGGCGAAGCGACGTCCACCGTCGTGACCCCATATTGCGATGGGATGGCGTGGTCGTGCTGCCCCACCCACAGGCGCTCATGCGCGGCGCGCAGCCGGGCGATTTGCTCATCATCGAACAGCTTCGGGCTGATCCAATAGCCGCGCTGCCAATATTCAGCGAACACGGCGTCGGTCACAAGGTCGTTAATGGTGTCCATGGTGTTGTCTCGAATGGGCTCGTTGGGCGAGAGAGGCTTAGGGTTGTGCGGCCCTGGCTGTGAGCGGGCGATCTGCCGGGCCGCCCGGGGCGCAGGCTGCCATCAGGTCTCACCCGCCGCGGCGGCCGGCAGCCGTGAAACAAAACTCCGGCCGCCGGCTGGGAAAAGCCGGCGGCCGGAAATTTGGACCACATGAGCAGCGGGATGTTTGTCGGAAAGAGTTCCTGGTCCATGCCGGAGGAGGGGTAGCTAACCTTTCAGGCCGCTGCCGACCAGCCCTTGCACAAAGTAGCGCTGCAGCAGGAAGTACACGGCGGCCGGCGGCCAGGTGGCGATGAAGGTCTTGACGAAGACGGCCGGGTAGTTGACGGGGCCGAGAGGCGAGAAGTCATCCAGGATGACATTCTGCATCCGGAGCATGATCGGGTAATACTTGTCCAGGCCGGGGATAGTCAGGGCCGCCCACAGGTAATCGTTCCATACGCCCAGGAAGGTGATGATTGTCAGGGCGACGATCGGGGGCTTGAGCAGCGGCCCGTAAACCTGGAAGATAATGGTCCAGATGCCGGCGCCGTCCATCTTGGCCGCGTCCTGATACTCGGTCGGCAGCATGTCAAAGCTCTGCTTGAAGATGAAGATGGCGAAGGGGGGCACCCAGCCGCCGATAAACAAGACCCGGACGTCGTTGATCAGGCCGTGGCCGCCCTGGCCGAGCCAGTTGTTACCACCGGCAAAGGGCCACCAGGCCATCATCAAATAGGACGGGACGAGCATCAAAATGCCGGGCATGACCATGCCCGCCAAGAACAGCAGAAACACGCGGTTCTTGTAGGGGAAGTCCAGTTTCGAAAAGATGTAGCCGCCGATCAGCCCGACCCCGACTGTGACGACAATATAGAAAGCCACCCGGGACAATGTCACGAGGTACGCTTGCCCAATGCCGGAGTTGATGGCGTGCACGAACAAGTCGATATTCAGGGTGTTCGGGATGGGCAGCCAGCGGGCATCCACATACTGGTCTGGCGTGGTAAAAGCGCCCAGGAGCATGTAGAGCAGCGGGTAGACCATGATCAGACTGGCCACGGTCAGGAAGACATAGCTAGCGGTATTGAGGATTAACTCGCGTTGACGCATGCGCGCGCTCCTGGGTCAAACGTTGTACTGCTTGCGGTAGTTGTTGAGTTGCCAGCCAATAAAACCCATCAGCATCACGAATAGCACCAGTGACTGGGCGTTGGCCAACCCCACCTGCAGCGAGCTAAACGCATCGTTTTGGATGCTCCAAACCAGGGTATAGGTGGTGTCATTGGGTCCGCCGCCCGTCACCAACCGGGGTATCTCCCACATCTGCAACGACCCAATCAACTGCGTGACCGAAATAAAGAGCAGCACTGGCGTCATCTGGGGAATGGTGATATAGCGTACGAGCTGCCAACTGCCGGCGCCGTCGATTTTGGCGGCGTCATATAAGTTTTCGTCGACGCCCTGCAGGCCGGCCAAAAAGAAAATGACTGGAAAGCCGATGCCGCCCCACACGCTATAGAACACGGTGATAATCGGCATCCAGAACGGGTCACGGATCCAATCGATCGGTGAGAAACCGAACTTGGCGATTAACAGATTGGCGATCCCGGCGGACGAGCCTTGCAGATAGATCCCCAACAGCCGGGCGATGACCGCGCCCGAGAAGACCCCCGGGATGTACCACATGGTGCGGTAGATACCTTTAAAGCGGATATTCTGGTTCAAGAGCAGGGCGATGGTGAAACCGCCCACGACATTCAAAGTGAGGATTGAAACGCCATACAGCAGGGTCCGGCCGATGACTTTCAGATAGAACCAGTTGTTGTAACTGGAGAAGATGACCTGCAGATTCTTCAGGCCGATGAAGATCGGCGGCGAGATCAAATTCCAGCGGGTGAAACTCACCACAATCAGGAACGCCATCGGCACAAAGGTCATGATGAGGAAATAGGCCACCATCGGCGTCAGGAACGTCCAGGCAACGATCGCGTCCCGGTGGCGGCGAAACCAGATCGTGTATTTTCCAGGGTCGGTGTAGGGCTTCTCGACAGAAGCCAACCGCGGCAGTTTTAGTTCCATCCATATCCTCCCATTCGCGTGCTACCAGTTGGCGCAGTGCTCGAAAGGGTCTAAATTCAGCGCATAGTCAAAAGCTGGGCAGCCGAGACTCAGGCTGCCCAGCTTTTGCTTTAGCTGGCAGGGAAGGGGCCAATGGCGGAACGCCACTGTTCTCTCCCTTTCCCTGCCAGACTGCCTTTCAACCATGACGGGAGTCTGATGGAACCAGACCGGGACTGGTCGCAGGCAAGCAACTGAGGCTTAGGCGGCCACCGTGAGCAGGCCCTCGACGGTGGTCTCGAGCGTGTCCAGTTCTTTCTGGATGGCGTCCTTGGCCAGGTTGCCCTTCCAGATCTTGCCGTACGAGTCGTTCCAGGCGTCCCAGATGCGGTTGCCGTTCTTGGGCCAGCCGGGGATGGGCGCGGCGGTGCTGGCCGCGGCCTTCATCGTCTGGCGCACGATCGCTACGGCGACCTCGGACTTGAACCCGCCCAGCTTGTCGAAGGTGGCGTACTGATCCAGCATCGACTTCAGGGCCGGGATCCAGATGCCGCAGCCATTTGGCTTGAGGATCTGGGCTTCTTCGCTGGTGGTGCTCAGCTCGATGTAGCTGATGGCCAGTTCGGGGTTCGGGCCATTCTTGAAGGCCGAGTTGATCTGGTTGCCCACCAGGTTGGTGGCCTTCTTGCCGCCCTTGGGGGTGGGCAGCTCGATCGCAATCACGTGGGCCTTGGGGTCGCTGCCGACCGTGGTGGCATCGTTGGTCCAGCCGATCTTGAGGGCAATCGTGCCCTTGTTCAGGGCGCCGGCGGAGCCGCCTTCACCCGTGGCATCGATGTTCAAGATCGTGTCGACCTGCGAGGTCTGCATCAGGGCATTGTGGAACACCCAAACATCGGCGGCGCCGGGCTGGTTGATGGATGGCTTGCCGAAGTCGCTGCCGATCGGGGTCTTGTTCTGCTCCCACCAGGCCGCCATGCGCAGGATCGAGCCGATGCTCTCCGACTGCGGGGCGTAGGTGAAGAAGGCGTTGTTACCCCACTTGGGATCTTTGTTGGCCTTGGAGATGGTCTGGGCGAAGGTGACCAGGCTATCCCAATCGGTCGGCCAGGTGGCCGGATCCTCGCTCAACCCGGCCTTTTTGACCGCGTCGGTATTGACGAACAGCACGTTGGCGCCGGTGGTCTCGGCGAAGCCATAAGCCACGCCGTCCTTGGTGGTCGCGCGGATAACGCCCTCGGGGAATTTCGCCTGGTTCTCTTTGGACAGCGGCGAGTAGAGGCCCAGATTCGCAAATTCGGTGACGTACGCTTCGCCGTAAGAGGTGTCGGGCGTGATGCCGGCGGCCAGGGCCAGGTACAGGTTCTGGCGCAGCCCGGCGTCCCAGCCGTGACCGGTGATCTTGACGGACACGCCCGGGTGCGCCGCCAGGAAGGGCTTGACCTGAGCGCGCAGCAGGCCGCCGGTCCACCATTCCTTCTTGAACTCATCGTTGTTAGCGTCGCCGCCCACCCACGGCTTGGTGATGTCTTCGACCGTGGTGATGGCCCACAGATCCAACACGGCCGGGGCCGGGACGGCCGTCGGCGCGGGGGTGGCGGTGACCACCTGGTTGACGACCTGGGTGACGACCTGCGTCTGCGGCACCACCTGGGTGACAACCTGCGTCTGATTAACGACCTGAGTTTGAACCTGGTTCACGACTTGCGTCACCACTTGCGGCGCGCACGCGGCCAGCAAGCTGGCGGTAGCCGTGAAACCCGCTGCCTTGATGAAATCACGCCTCGAAATCTTCTTATGCTCCATTTTCAATTCTTCTCCTCTCAGCCTCTCTTGCCCCTAATGACGTACGAGAATGGATCAAGCAGAGCAGCCCGCTGGGGGCCCCCTGTTTGCCGCGGGGTGTGACGTGTACGGGTAAATAGCCAATCGCTGAGTCTTGGTCATGGCAAGATGAGCGACAATGATCCCTTAAAAGCGGGTCACTGTTATTTGCACTGGGATTAAGGCTGGATCGCTTGGCTGGGAACGTGAATGATCAGAGGAGCGCACGCGCGCATGGCAGCCGCCAGCCAAGCCGAAAACCGGCTGCGCGCCGCAAGTGTCCGTTGGGGGTAAGTTAGCCGTCGCGTCGATCAACCCGTTCTGCGGCCTCTGGCACGAACAAACGCTACGTGGTCTTGAACCACTTCCCCCACGGTCAGGTAGCACCGGTTTGGTTGGACTGGGCAGGCGCTATTGCTAGCCCAGCCAGTTCCTAAGCGCCGAATTGTATTCGTTGTGCAGTGATCTGTATGTTATAGCGATGCCGCGTAAAAGTCAATTTAATCAATGCCAATAACGGAATTTCTCATTCAGTAATAGCCGTAATTTCCTGTTGATTCTGAATGATCGGCCGCTTTATGTTACCCAATTTAGTCACGACTGTGGCAAATGTGTTCCAGCCTGTTTGCATTATAATGACGCCATTCCTGGAATGCTGACAAGGATTTCGTATGCCGTCTGGTCCAACATGGTCCCACATTCCTGGCGCGCCTGGGTTCCGTCCCACGCCGCCCAGGCGCGATCCGCGCGGGCCTGCAGTCATCTTGCAGCCGCGCGTGTCGCACGAATTGCAAAAAGGCATCAACCTCATCGCCAATGCCGTGCGACCAACACTCGGTCCGCGCCCGCGCCTGGTGGCCAATGAAAAGCTCCTGCGGGTAGAACCGGCCGAGTTTCTGGACGATGGCGCCACCATCGCCCGGCGCATTACCGAAGTCAAGCCGCGCGGTGTGGATGTCGGCGCGATGCTGATCCGTCAGGCGCTGTGGCGCGTGCACACCGACGCCGGTGATGGCACCACGACGATGGCCATCATTTATCAGATGGTCTTCAACGAGGGGCTGCGTTATATAGAGCAGATGGGTTCCAATTCCATGCTCTTGCGCAGCGGTTTTGAGTTGGGCTTGAGCGCCATCGTCAAAGCCTTAGAGCAGGCGGCCACTCCCATCATGGGCAAGGAAGAAACCGCCCTCATGGCGCGCGGCATGTGCCAGGAAGACCTGGAAATGGCCAACGTGCTGGGTGAGATTTTCGACATCGTCGGCCCAGACGGCCTGATCATTGTTGAACCCGGCCACCGCTATGAGCTGGAGCGCGAATACATCGACGGCACCTATTGGCACTTGAGCGGCTGGCTGTCGCGCTGGTTTGTCACGGAAAAGGCCGACAACCGGACCACGTTTGAGGATGCCGCCCTGCTCATTAGCGACTTCAAGATCACGGATCCGAGCCAGTTGGTTCCGGCTTTGGACAAATGCGTAAAGGCCGGCGTCAAAAAGCTCATCATCCTGGTCAAGGAAATTTCCGACAGCGCCACCGGTCTGTTGGTGGCCAACAACCAGGCCAAGACCATAGAGACCATGGCGGTGCGCGCGCCCAAGGTCGGCGGGCAAGAGCAGGTGAACGCGATTGAAGATATCGCCGTGCTGACCGGCGGCCGGGCGTTCCACGCGGACGGCAACGACTCGTTTGAGAACTTCCGCATCGAAGACCTGGGGTATGCCCGGCGGGCCTGGGCCGCGGAAAGCATGTTCGGCCTGTTTGGCGGCAAGGGCGACCCACGCCAGGTGCGCCAGCGCATCGCTCACTTGCGCGCCCAGTTGCCCGGCGCCGAGCCCAAGAATGAGCGCAAGAATCTGCAGCAGCGCCTTGGCCGGCTGACCGGCGCTACGGCTTTGCTGAAGGTGGGCGGCATTTCGGCGACCGAGATTGAAACGCGCAAAGAGACGGCCGAGCGCGCCATCACCGCCCTGCGCAAGTCGCTGCAGGGTGGCGTGGTGGCCGGCGGCGGCGCGGCGCTGCTGAACCTGCAAGCGGCGCTGGAAGGGCTGCCCACGCCGCAGATGGAATATGCGCATGCCTACAAGATTTTGGCGCGCACCCTGGAAGAGCCCATGCGCGCCATCGCCTATAATGCCGGCTGCAACCCGGATGTGATGCTCGAAAAGGTCAAAGCCCTGCCCAAGGAATACGGCCTGGACGCCCGCACGCGGCAGATCGTTGATATGCGCCAGGCCGGGATTTTGGATGCCGTGCTGGTGTTGAAAAATGCCCTGGAGGTCGGGGTCCACAGCGCGGCGCTGGCCCTGACGACCGACGTGATAGTCCATCATAAAAAGCCCGAAATCAGCCTCGAACCCTAGATGACAGCCCCATGAGAAAAAAGAATCACACGGATGCGACGCGCTTAACGAAGCTGGGCGGCCCGCCAGCTGGAACGGTGGCCGCCCTGGCTATCGGCCAGGCCGGCGAGACGCTGCTGTTTGCCGGCACTCAGGTTGGTATTTTCCGCCTGGAGCAGGCCCAAGCCGATGCGCCCCGCGAGTGGGAGCGGCTGGCCAACGCGCCTCTGGGGGTGTTGTCCCTGGCCACCTCGCCTAACTTTGCCCAAGACCATTCTTTGATCGCCGGGACCAACAACGGCATCTATTTCTCGCGCGACAGTGGTGAGACCTGGCTGGCAGCCGAAATGCCCATCTCAAGCTCGGCCGTGGTGGCCATCAGCTTTTCGCCGAACTATGCGGCAGATGGCATCCTGCTGGCGGGGACAATGGAAGACGGGATCTTCTATTCGAACACGCGCGGCAGCCGCTGGCAGACCAACGGTTTTGGCTTGCTGGACGCGACCGCGTTTTGCCTGGGTTTTTCCCCTAACTTCAGCCGAGATACCACCGCTTTTGCCGGCACGGATACCACACTCTACTTCAGTTATAACGGCGCCATGGCCTGGAAGCCGCTGCCATTCCCGGAAAGCGCCGCGCCGGCTTTGAGCCTGGCGGTCTCGCCCAATTACGAGCACGATCAAACGCTGTTCGTAGGCACCGAGGCGCAGGGGCTGCAGCGCTCCACCGACCGTGGGCGCACCTGGCACACGCTCAGCTTGCCTGCTGCCTGCATCAATTCCTTGCTCATTTCGGATGCCGGCCAGGGCTTGTTGGCGGCGACCGGGGCGGGCGTATTCGGCTCGACCGACCAGGGTGAAACCTGGCGCTGCCTGCTGGACCTGCCGAGCGTGATTAGCCTGGCTAGCGCGGGCGAGATGACGGTGGCCGGGGTCTTCGACCAGGGCATCCAGCGTGTCAGTCCGCCGGCCGGCGCGCCGGCGCTCCCCAACCTGTCCGCGCGGGCGGTTCTGGGGCTGGCGCTTTCGCCCCAGTTCGATCAGCAGCCCATTGCCTTTGTCTATGGCCCGCAGGAAGGCCTGTGGCGCACGGCGGATGGCGGCCAGCATTGGGACAACCAGACCGGCGAGCTGCCCACCCTCGATATTGTGGCCCTGGTCCTGGCGCCGGATTTTGCCGCCAGCCAGGTGGCGGTGGCCGCCTCGCCTGCCGGTATCCTGCTGAGCACGGATGGCGGCAGCCACTGGGACCCGATAGCGGAAGAAGGCGCGCGCCTGCTGGCCTATTCGCCCAGCGGCCGCACCCTGGCCGCCAGCTTTGCCTCGGGCCCGGTGCGTTTCAGCAACGATCTGGGAAAAACTTGGCAGCCGGTGCCCGGCCCATGGGATGCGGGCGGCAAAGTGGCGGCCATGGCGGTGGACGACGAAGGCTTTTACTACATGGCGCTGCTGGAGGCCATGGGCCAGACGCTCAGCCTGTGGTTTGGCCAGCCCGATAGTTTTCTCAAGGTGCTCAGCCGGACCGTGAGCGACAACCCGGTCGTCTGCGTGTACGTGCCGCCTCAGCCCATTGGCGAAAGCGAGTGGTATGCCGCCTGCGGCAATCTAATCTGGAAGTTCGACGGACGCAGCAACATGCAGCCGGCCCAATCCAGCGTCTTCCCGGACGGCGGCCCGGCGGAAAGCATCCTGTCGTTGACCGGCCTCCAAAACGACACCGGCCAGGTTCTCCTGGCCGGTACGGGTCAACACGTCTACAAACTATCGGACGGCAAAGCCTGGCGAAAAGTCCTCAGCTTTGAGGGCGAGCGCGCCCTGGCGCTGGCGCTGGGCCCCGCCTACCAGGCTGACAAGCTGGTGCAGGTCTTGCTCCTGGGCGGGGCTTTGGGCCAGGTCGTTATCCGTTAGCGTGCACCCAGCCGAGCAGCCGCTCGGCCTTGCTGGAGTCGTAAAAGCTGGTGTTGCCCGGCAGCGGCTTGCGGATCGGCACCTCCGGAAAGGCATGCGCGGCCAGTTCCAGCGTTGGAATGGCGGACGTGGTGCGCCGGGCAGTGATGTAGAACACCTCGTGCCCGCGGTATTCGGCCTGCAGGGCCAGCCCGCAGGCGCGCGCGCCTTCCTCGAT
>JAYTFQ010000663.1:0-3411 GCA_043734225.1 Anaerolineales bacterium
CCGCGCCCGCTATCGGCCAGGCTTAAAACGAAATCTGGCTCGTCGAAACTGGGAACATCCCAATTGTTCTGAACAAAGTAGTGCGTGAAGCTGACTGCATCGACCGTGTTCAAGCCGCCGGCCGACATGAACTCCGACCAGGACCAAATGAACCAGGGCACGCTGCCCACATACTGCGAGGTGTAGCCGGCCATCTGGGCGGTGGCCGGCCCAACCACGACAGCGCTGGGGTCGGCGGCTTTCACGGCGGCGTAACCCACGGCTCGCAGGCGTACCAGGTCATTGACGCTGCCTGCGAATTGGTGCGGCGGATAGTTGGGCGGGTTCCAGCCCTCGCGCAAGTCCGGCTCGTTCCAAAACTCCCAGGACTTGATCGGCTTGGTCAGCCCAGGCATATCGGCCACCCCGTCGCCGTTGTAGCGCTGGACGAACGCGTAAACGTACTTGTACCAGGCGGTGTTCTGCATGGGCTCGCTGTACAGGT
This sequence comes from Anaerolineales bacterium, assembly GCA_043734225.1. Classification (GTDB taxonomy): domain Bacteria; phylum Chloroflexota; class Anaerolineae; order Anaerolineales; family UBA6663; genus JAYTFQ01. The sequence goes on from JAYTFQ010000663.1 coordinate 485, forward strand.
CGCTGGGCGGCTGGCGCCAATCGCTGGTGCCGTTGGCCCAGGCGGGCACAGAGTCGCCGATGGAGGCCAGCAGGTTGATGTCCTGCGCCTGGGATTGCTGCACCAGGGTGTCCCAGAACGTCCAATCATATTGGTCCGGGTTCGGCTCGACGAAGCGCCAGCTATAAACGATGGCATCGGAGCCGTAATTGCGATACCAGCGAACTCCGGCGGTGGTCAGCCAGCTCAGGCTATTCTTACGCAGCGTGGGGAAATAGGCCAAAAATCCGGGGGCTGCGCCCGTTCCCGCGCCGCCATCAATGGGACCGCCGTTCACGCCCAGAAAAGTGTGCGCGCCGGTCACACCAGTGCCCGTACTGACATTGGGCATGTAGGCGTGAAAGGGCTTCATGACAGCCGGCAGGAAAACGGTCCAGGTTGGCGGCGGCTCGGCGGCCCGGGCCGGGGTCGGGCGCCAGGCGGTGGCGCCGGCCAGCAGGCCGGCGCTGGCCAAGACGATGGCAACAATCAACAAACGACGGCGCAGGTGCATGGCGGCACTATAGTGGCGATGCCGCCAGGAGACAAGACCGGTGCAATGTTATACTTGGCCGCGACAGACCGTCGTAAGGACTGGCATGAAAAGTCTGCTGCGCGCATTTTCATTCAACTCATACATCTGGCTGGCGGTGGCGCTGCTGGCGCTGCTGGTGCTGGTTTTCGCACCGGGCGGGCTCAGCCCGCTGGAGATTGGCATATTGGCGCTGTACAGCGCGGGCGCAGTGGCGCTGGGGTGGGTGCTGCGCGCCCCACGCGAGCGGCTGACGCACTTTGACGACATTGTGGCCTTTGAGTCGGTGCTGCGCGGGCCACGCCCCACCCTGCTGGAGTTCTATTCTGAAAACTGCGGGGTGTGCATGGCCATGCAGCCGGCCATGGACCGTTTGGAGCGCGACGCCGGGCACCGGCTGCAAATCCTGCGCGTGAACGTCAAGGAGCCCACGGGCATCGAGATCGCCGACCGATACGGGGTGACATTCACGCCCACATTTCTGTTATTCAATTCGCTTGGCGCGCGCGAAGAGGAATTTACCCTGGTGTTGGACCGGGCGCGGGTGATGTATTGGCTGGATCAGCAGACGATAACGCCGTAAAACAGACGAAGGCCGAAGGAGGCAAGACCAACGGGAGAAATCTTCGTATTCCGTCCTTCGTCCGTCACTATGAACCATATCCTCTTCATTTTCCTCGACGGTGTCGGCCTGGGCTCGCCCGATCCAAGCATTAACCCGCTGGCGGCGGCGGACATACCGGTGCTGATGGGCCTGCTGGGCGGGCAGCGGCCGCTGGCCGGCACGCCGCGCATGGAGACCGCGCGAACGCTCTTCATCCCAACCGATGCCGGGCTGGGGGTGGCCGGGCTGCCGCAATCGGCCACCGGACAGGCAACCATCCTCACCGGCCGCAACGTGCCGCGCGAGATCGGCAAGCACTGGGGGCCAAAGCCAAATGCGGAAGTGGCGGCCATTCTGCGCCAGGGCAGCGTGTTCAGCCGCCTGACCAGCCGCGGCTTGCGCGCCGGCCTGCTCAACGCCTATCCGCAAGGATATTTCGATGCCATCGCCTCTGGCCACCGCGGCTATTCCGCCATTCCGCTGGCGGTGACGGCGGCCGGGCTGCCGCTGCTGACCGCCGACGACCTGCGTGCCGGGCGGGCGCTCTCAGCCGACTTCACGAGCGAAGGCTGGCCGGAGCCGGGCGCGCCGGTGTTCAGCCTGGCCGAAGCCGGACAGCGCCTGGCTGAACTGGCCACCACCTACCGTTTCGCCTTCTATGAACATTGGTTAACCGATTACGTCGGGCATCGCGGCACCTTTGAAGATGGCCGGTCCGTCATCGAGCGGCTGGACAGCGTGCTGGGCGGCCTGTTGTCGGCCTGGGATGACGCCGGCGGCCTGATCGTCATCACCTCCGACCATGGCAACCTGGAAGACCTCAGCCAAAAGCACCACACCGCCAACCAGGTGCCCACGCTCATCATTGGCGATCAGCGGCGGGCGTTTGGCGAAGGGCTAGTGGATCTGAGCGGGTTTGCAGGGCCAATTGAGCAGTTCCTTCTTCAGCCTTCATCCTTCATCCTTCATCCTTGACTCTCCGCCTCCCCAGTCCTATCATCTTTCTTTAAGGAACCAAACCCTCATGCCTGTCGATCCAGAAATGCTGCGCGCTGTCATGCGCCATTGGCCAACCGGGGTGGCCGTTTTGACCTCGCGCCACGCCGGGCAGCAGCATGGCATGACGGTCAACTCATTCACCGCCATCTCGCTGGAGCCGCCGCTGGTGCTGGCCTGCATCGAGCGCATCGTGCGCACGCATGCATTGGTGGAACAGTCGGGCGTGTTTGCGATTTCGTTCCTGCGCGAAGGCCAGGCGTGGATCTCCGACCGGTTCGCCGGGCGCGACACGGAGCATGAGGACCGTTTTGAGGGCCTGGGCACGTACGCGGCCGTGACCGGCGCCCCCATCCTGGCAGACAACCTGGGTCACCTGGACTGCGTGGTGAACGCCGCGCACCAGGCCGGCGACCACACCATCTATGTGGCCGAAGTGGTCTCGGCGGCAGTGGGCGCGGTGTGGGCTAGCGGCGGCGCCGATGGCCACGACCACGGCAGCCTCAGCCCGCTGCTGTATTTCGACCGGGGTTACCGCCGGCTGAGCTGAGCGGAGGCGATGTGCCTGGCCTGGCTGCCTCATTGACCCACGCCGAGAAAAAGCTCTTGCTGCGGCTGGCCCGCCAGGGCATGGAAGCGGCGGTGCGCCGGCAGGCGGCGCCGGCGTTGGCCGCCGAGGCGCTCACGCCGGCCCTGGAGCGGCTGGGCTGCAGCTTTGTGACACTCACCGAAGAGGGCGAGCTGCGCGGCTGCATTGGCGGGCTGACCGCCGAGGAA
>JAYTFQ010000664.1:0-7431 GCA_043734225.1 Anaerolineales bacterium
GCAGCAGCAATTGCGCAATCCAGACGCACGCGGCCGCTTTGAGGGTGTCGAGAACGGCCGTCAGCACACCGGCCGGCACGCCGGCGGCGCGCATGGCATTCGTCCCGCCTGTCCGGCCGCTGCCGACTTCACGCACATCTCGCCCCGAAAATGTCTTGACGACCAGGAATCCGAACGGAATCGAGCCAATCACATACGACAGAGCAAGGACCAGAAATAGCATGCAGAATGCCTCCGCAAAGCGCTGCGAACGAATGTCAACGAAACCCAGGCTCTCAACCCCGGGCGTCAGGTCGCCGTAAGCTCGTGAACTGCCACTTCGCGCACCTGGCCGTCGCGGATCTCGAAGCCGCGCAGCGACCACTCCTGCCCGGCGACTGGAGCGAGAATAATATAGACCGCGTCCGGATACAGGGCGCGGTCTATATCAGTTTGCGAGGGCCTGGAGGGTCCCGACGGATGTGAGTGAAAAATGCCGTTCACATCCCAGCCAGCGGCTTCAATTTCGAGCATGGCGGCCACTTGTTGGGTCGGGTCCATGTAATAGTCGGTGCGACTATGGCGTATATTTTCAATCATATAGACCCGTTCGACCTGTGCGCCGGGCCCGCCCAGAATGCCGCAGGCTTCTTCCGGCCAGTGGCCTTGCACATGGTCCAACATGGCCTGCCGGTGCACGGGACGCAGCAATAGTTGGCTGATCAAGCATCTCTCCGCGGGCGGTTCAGGGTCATCTCGCTCCCGGCCAAGCAGGCAACATTATAGCCTAAACAGGCATTGACATTGGCCGCGCGGGTCGATAGAATGAGATCGTTTTAGGCTTGACTAAAACAGTAATTTGGAGACTTAACGTGGCTGAACCCCTGTCGCATGCCGAAGGAGATTACCTGAAGGCCATCTACGAACTGGCGGAAGATGCCGGCAAGGTCAGCACCTCCGCGCTGGTGCAGCGCCTGGGCCGCAAGGCGGGTTCGGTCACCGGCATGCTGCAGCAGTTGGCCGATAAAAAACCGCGCCTGGTCGACTACCAGCGCCACCATGGTGTGTCGCTGACGCCGGCCGGGGCACAAATCGCGTTGGAGATCATCCGCCACCACCGGCTGATCGAGCTGTATCTGGCCGAAGCCCTGGGCTATGAGTGGGACAAGGTGGACGCGGAAGCCGAACAACTCGAACATGTCATTTCGGAAGAGTTCGAAGACAAGATCAGCGCGATGCTGGGCGACCCAAGGGTGGACCCGCACGGCGATCCGATCCCGTCCAAAGACGGCTCAGTGGCGCCGCCCAGCCGCCTGACGCTCTCCGAGGCTGAGCCCGGTCTGCCGGTGCGGGTGGCGCGCGTGCGCGACGACGATCCGGCGCTGCTGCGCTATCTGGCCGAGTTGGGCATCGTGCCGGAAGCCGTGATCACCGTGGCCGAACGCGCCCCGTTTGACGGGCCTATTCATGTGATGGTCGGCCATCACGATCACGCCCTAGGCCGCGCCGTCACCGACAAAGTATTCGTGGTGGCCACGTAGCGGTTGCTACTCTGTCACTGCAAATAGTTGTTCATTGCCTGGCGCGAGTTATCTCCTACGAGGCGTTTTGCGCGGCGCGCGACCGTGACGCAAGGCCCAAGACAACGCATTCGCGCTGCTCAGAAACTGACAGCCGTGCGGGACAAGCCGGGAGGCTTTTCGCGCGCTACCGCGACGGTTGGTCGAAGTCTACGCATTCGCGCTCAAAGTGACAGTCGTAGAGGGCTGCTCAGAAACCGACAGCCGTGCGGGACAAGCCGGGAGGCTTTTCGCGCGCCACCGCGACGGTTGGTCGAAGTCTACGCATTCGCGCTCAAAGTGACAGTCATAGCGGGCTGGTTAAGCCCAATACCTTTCAAATTTGCTAGCCTGCCGCTTGCGGCGTACCGGCCCTGCCCGGGGTTTGGCCGCGATAAGGCCGCGAAAGAAGGGCCATCCCACTCCGCTGCGCTGCGGGGACAATTGTGCACCCCGGGCTACGCGAAGCGGGTGCGCCGGCTGTCGCCGGCTAGAGCGCAATCCTTATTTGAAAGGTATTGTGGTTAAGCCGGCTTCTGATGTCACAACATGCCGCGCGGCATGACCACTCAGGGTGACAGCCATCTTGCTTGGAAATGAATGTCCTTGAGTTAACCAGCCACGCGCCGCGGGCAGCGCCAAGGCCGCGGCAAACGAAAAGGGGCCCTGGCGGGTCTTCGCTCGGCCAGGGCTCAGCTTTGTAACACGATGACTTCCAATCGCGAGTAAGGCTTTAGCCCCCGCCGCCAGGCCCGCCCAGGCCGCCTTCCGTCAATTTGCGCACATCACCCAGCAGGGCATCCACCTCCGCCTGGCTGATCAGCCGCCCAGTGTCTTTGTGCTTGAGATCGGCAGCAGCAACATGCGCGGCAGCCACTTCGCGGATGGTGGCGTTGCGCTTCATAGCCTCCTTGACCAGCTCGGCAGCCTTTGAGTAGCCAATCAAGGGGTTCAGCGCCGTGGCGACAATGGCATTCTTGCCCAGCCAGCCTTCGGCCTTCTCGCGCTGCGCGGTAATGCCCAGCACACATTCTTCGGTGAAAGCGCGCACGGCGCCAATCATCACCTGCATTTCCTCAAACAGGTTGTGCGCAATAATGGGCATCATCACGTTCAATTCCAACTGGCCGGCCTGCGCCGCCAGCGCCACGGTATGGTCGCAGCCCTGCACATGGAACATGGCCATATCCAGCATTTCGGCCAGCACCGGGTTGACCTTGCCCGGCATGATGGAAGAGCCGGGCTGCACGGCCGGCAGCCGGATTTCATCCAGACCGGTGGTGGGGCCGGAAGACAACAGGCGCAGGTCGTTGGCAATCCGCACCAGGCTGATGGCCGTGGTGCGCAAGGCGCCGGAGAAATCGGCGGCGTCGGCCATGGACTGCATCGACTCAAACAGGTTGTCCGAGGTGTACAGCTTGATGCCTGTCACGCGCGTCAACTCGGCCACCATGCGGGCGTGGTATTCAGGATGCGCGTTCAGGCCGGTGCCGGTGGCGGTGCCGCCGATGCCCAGCCGGCGCAGGCCCTCCGCGGCGCGCGCCACCCGCTCGCGGTCGCGAGCCACGGCGCGGGCATAGCCGCCAAATTCCTGGCCCAGGCGCACCGGAACCGCGTCCTGCAAATGCGTGCGGCCGGATTTGATCACATCGTCGAACTCAACGGCCTTTTGGCCCAGGGCCGCCGAGAGGGCATCGAGCGCGGCCAGCAGCTCGTCCAGCCGCCACAATGCGCCCAGCCGGATGGCGGTCGGGATGGTGTCATTGGTCGATTGGGCCATATTGACGTGATCGTTGGGGCTGACGATGTACTTCCCGCGCTGGCCACCCAGGATCTCCGTGGCGCGGTTGGCGATGACCTCGTTGACATTCATGTTGTGCGAGGTGCCCGCCCCGGCCTGAATGGGATCCACCACAAACTCCGCCTCCCACTGCCCGGCGCAGACCTCGCCGGCCGCCTGAATGATGGCCTCGGAAAGCTGCTGGCCGGAGACCTGCCGCCCGTCCACTTCCCGTCCGGCGAATAGGCCAAGGTCGGCGTTCACCCGGGCCGCGGCCTGCTTGATGGCGGCCATGCTCCAAATGAACGCCCGCCACGGCCGCAGGCCGGTGATGTGAAAGTTGTTGACTGCCCGCTGAGTCTGCACGCCAAACAGCGCGTTGGCCGGCACAGCCAGCTCTCCCAATGAGTCTTTTTCAGTGCGAAATTCGGTCATGATACCTATCCATCCTTGCGCTGACGCAAAAAAGAGGGAGCCACCGCGCGGGCTCCCTCTTTGAAACAACCCAGGTTGTGCCGGCCAGCCGTGCTACGCGACAGCCTACTTGCCGATGGCCTTGTAGCCGGGCCCAGCCTTATAGAAATCGTAGTTGGGCTGAATGTCCTGGCGCAGGTCAACCACCTCGCCCGCTTCCAGGGTAACCGCCTCATCCAGCACAATTGTGGCGCCCTTGTTGTCGTGGCCTTCGTAGTGCTCGGTCGCCTTGGCCGCATAGGTCGGGTCGCCCGGCTTGCTGAGCTTCTCGCCGCCCTTGGCCTGATAGTTGGCGGGAGTCTCGTCCTCGGTAAAGATGGCCTCATACGGGCACTCAGGGATGCAGGCGCCGCAGTCGATGCAGGTGTCAGGGTCAATGTACATCCACGGCCACTCGCCCTCGGGCTTGCCAGGCACAATGCATTCGACGGGGCAGACTTCGATGCAGCCGCCGTCGCGCAGGCACAAGCTGGTGATGATGTGAGTCATGTAATCCTCCGGAACAGGGTGCCTACGCAGGCAAGCCAGCGGCCGCCGGTAGGCTTGGAATCGATCAGCCGGCCTTGGCGGCGGCGTAGCGCTTGGCGACAGCGTCCCAGTTGACGACGCTCCACCAGGCCTTCAGATAGTCAGCGCGGCGGTTCTGATACTTGAGATAATAGGCGTGTTCCCAGACATCCACACCCAACACCGGGTGCAGGCCTTCCATCATCGGGTTGTCCTGATTGGCAGTGCTGCTGACCACCAGCTTGCCGCCGCCATCCACCGACAGCCACGACCAGCCGCTGCCGAAGCGGCCGACACTGGTGGTGTTGACCTTCTCCGCGAACGCATCGAAGCCGCCAAAGGCCTCGTTAATGGCATCCGCCAGGGCGCCGCTGGGCTTGCCGCCCGCGCTCGGCCCCATGATGGTCCAAAACATGGAGTGATTGACGTGGCCGCCGCCATTGTTGCGCACCGCTGTCCGGATGGCTTCCGGCACTGCATTGAGATTTTTGATCAAATCTTCGGCTGATTTTCCCTGCAAATCCGGGGCGCTTTCCAATGCTTTGTTGAGGTTCGTCACGTAAGCCGCATGGTGCTTATCGTGATGGATCTCCATGGTTTGCGCGTCGATCGCCGGTTCGAGAGCGTTGAACGCGTAAGGAAGCGGGGGCAGTTCATGGGCCATGAGAGGGTCTCCTTGTCAGGTGCGGTAAGCCAGAATTGACCGCGGAAGCGGGATAGAGTAATATGGCACAATCGTTTGTGATTTTAGTCCCACGCCCACCATTTTGTCAAGCAATCCCAGGCCATTTTCGCGGTTGAGCACCGGTCAACCCGCTGCCACACGCCCGTACCTTGGCTTGGGTGTGGGTATCGTGGCTGTCTCCAGCGCCTCGCTCATCATTCGCCTGGCTCAAAGCGCCGGGGCGCCGTCATTGGTCATTGCGGCCTACCGGCTGGGTCTGGCCAGCCTGCTATTGGCCCCGGTCGCCCTGTGGCGGCAGGGCACCGAGCTGCGCGCGTTCGGGCCGCGCCAGTGGCTGCTGGTGCTGACCTCGGGGCTGTTTCTCGGGCTACATTTCGCCGCCTGGATCAGCTCGCTGGCCTACACCTCGGTCGCCAGCTCGGTCGTCCTGGTGAGTGCCTCGCCCCTATTTGTCGCCGTTTTGTCAGTCACGCTGCTGCGCGAGCGCCCCTCCCGGCCAATGTGGGCCGGCCTGATTTTGGCCCTGGCCGGCGCGGTGGTGGTGGCACTCGGCGACGCCTGCGGGGCGGCTGGCTGCCCCAGCTGGCAATCATTCTGGCAAGGGCCCGCCTTTGCGGGCGACCTGCTGGCGCTGCTGGGGGCGTTGGCATTTGCCATTTACTTGATCGTGGGCCGCGCGCTGCGCGCCAGCGTTTCGCTGACGAGCTATATCTTCACCACCTATGGCAGCGCGGCGGTGCTGCTCGGCCTGGTGTTGTGGCTCGTCCGGCTGCCCGTCGGCGGCTACAGCGGCCCGGCTTACCTGTGGCTGGCCTTGCTGGCGCTGGTGCCGCAGTTGGTGGGCCACTCAGCTTTCAACTGGGCCTTAAAATATCTGCCGGCCACGCTGATTTCGGTCGCTCTGCTGGGCGAGCCGGCCGGTTCCATCGTGCTGGCGGCCGTGCTGCTGCACGAAGTGCCGGGCCTGGTTGGGTTGGCTGGTTGCGTGCTGATACTGGCTGGCATTGTGTTGGCCACGCGGCAGCCAAAGCTGGAAAATTCGTAACGAAAATGTAAGGGCCTAGTAGAGCGTCCGCGTAATGGCGATGGGCGCTGGCATAGAACTTGCGAGAGGCATGGTCCAGGAGACCCTGACCATGCCCAACAAGAAGTACATTGTCGAGCTGACGGAAGTGGAACGGAACGAACTGGTGGCGCTCACGTCCAAAGGCACGCTGGCGGCCCGCAAAATGAAGCGCGCGCAAATCTTGCTGCAGGCCGATGACGGCCGGACCGACCTGGAAATTGTCCAGGGCGTGCGGGTCAGCCGGCCGTGTGTCGAGCGGGTGCGCCAACGCTTTGTCGAAGGCGGTCTGCCTAGGGCGCTCAACGAGGCCAAACGGCCCGGTGCCCAGCGAAAACTGGACGGTCGCCAGGAAGCGCGGCTGATCGCGGAAGTGTGCAGTGCCCCGCCGGCCGGCCACGTGCGCTGGACGCTGCGTCTGTTGGCGGGGCGAGTGGTCAGCTTGCAGTTGGCCGACCACATTTCGCACGAGACCGTGCGCCAGGTATTGAAAAAAACGATCGCAAGCCCTGGCTCACGCGCGAATGGTGCATTCCAGAAGTGAACGCCGAGTACGTGGCCGCCATGGAAGACGTGCTGGACTTGTATGCCGAGCCGGCGGATCCCCAGCGGCCGAAGGTCTGCTTTGACGAGTCGCCCCAGCAGTTGATTGCTGAGACCCGGGCGCCGCTGCCGGCCCGGCCGGGCCAACCCGAGCGCTACGATACCGAGTACCGGCGCAACGGCACCCGCAATCTGTTTATGTTCTTTAACCACGAAGACGGCTGGCGGCATGTCGCCATCACCGACCGCCGGACAAGCCTCGACTTCGCCCAGCAGATGAAATGGCTGGTCGATGAGTGCTATCCCGCGGCCGACCGCATCCGGGTCGTGCTGGACAACCTGAACACCCATAAGTTGGCGGCGCTGTATGAAGCCTTCCCGCCGGCCGAAGCGCGTCGGATCGCCCGCAAGCTGGAGTTCCATTACACGCCCAAGCACGGCAGTTGGCTCAACATGGCCGAGTTGGAACTGAGCGTGTTTGACCGTCAATGCTGGGATCGGCGCATCGGCGACGCCGACCAGCTCCAGCGCGAAACCCAGGCTCTGGAACTCGAGCGCAACACCGCTCACGCCACCGTTCACTGGCGTTTTGATTGTCAGAATGCGCGTTCCCGCATGCATCGGCTTTATCCATCGACTTCAGCTTGACCGTCTACTAGTTCTAGAATCGGATGTCTGTGCTGGCTACTTCTCTGATCCGCCAATGTCAGAGCTCTGTCGTCCAGGCGTAGCCGCGGTGGAGACTGTTCAGGACCGGCACGGCCTGTCTATTGTCTGGTATTGTCTGCTGTTGACTGAGCCAATCTAAGTTCGCAGCACAATCGCTTCGAAGCCGCGCCTG
>JAYTFQ010000665.1:0-1523 GCA_043734225.1 Anaerolineales bacterium
TGGATCTTGCCTGTGGCCGTCTTGGGCAGCTCGCGCACGAACTCAATCTCGCGCGGCCGCTTGTAATCGGCCATCTTCTCTCGGCAAAAGGCCGTCAGCTCGCGCTTGAGCGCCTCATCCCCGGCTGCGCTGTCCTTCAACACCACAAACGCCTTGGGCTTGATTAAGTGAGAGCCGTCCGGCTGGCCGATGACAGCCGCTTCCAGCACGGCCGGGTGGCTGATAAGCGTGGCCTCCACTTCCACCGGCGAGACCCAGATGCCGCCGACTTTGAGCATGTCGTCCGAGCGACCGGCGTGCCAGTAATAGCCATCAGAGTCCATCGTGTATTTGTCGCCGGTGAACAGCCACTCGCCTTGAAACGTCCTGCGGCTCTTTTCCGCCTGGTGCAGATAGAACAGCGCCGTCGTCTCACTTTTCACCAGCAGGTTGCCCACTTCGCCTGGCGCCACTTCCACACCGTGCTCGTCCACGATTTTGACTTCATAGCCCGGCACCGGCTTGCCGCTGCTGCCCGGGCGAATGTCGTCCGGCCGGTTGGAGATGAAGATGTGCCAGATTTCGGTGGCGCCGATGCCGTCGATGATGTCCAGCCCGGTGCGCTCTTTCCAGCCGTGCCACACTGCCGCCGGCAGCGATTCTCCCGCCGACACGCACAGCCGCAGCGAGCTCAAGTCGTATGTGCCAGCGGCAAGGGCCTCGCCCTGGGCCAGGATAGCGGCATAGCCGGTCGGCGCGTTGTAGTGGATGGTCGGGCGGAAGCGCTGGATCATGCCGAGCACGTTGGCCGCCACACGCGGCGGATCGGCCATTAGCACGCAACTGGCGCCCACCGACCACGGAAACACCAGGTTGCCGCCGGTGCCGAAGGTGAAGAACAGCTTGGCCGTGGCAAAGGTGCGGTCGCTTTCGCGCAGGCCGAGCACGTTCACCGCCCATAACTGGGCGGTGATGGGCAGATCCTTGTGCGCGTGGAAAATGCCCTTGGGCTCGCCGGTGCTGCCGCTGGAATAGTTGAGCGAGCAGAAGTCTTCACGGTGCGTGGGATAAGCCGCCAGCTCAGTCGACTCGGCCGCCACCAGCGCCGTGTAGTCCAGGTCGCCCGCCGCGCCGGCTTGCGCGCCGCCGATCACAATGACGTGCGCCAATCCAGCCAACTGCTCGCGCACCGGCGCCAGCGCCGGCAGCAGCGCTTTGTGCGTGATCAGCACTCGCGCCCGGCAATCCTGCATCACGTAGGCGTGCTCATGCGGCTTGAGCAGCGTGTTCATGCCGACGGCGATCGCGCCGATCTTCATCACGGCGAAGTAGGCGATGGCCCATTCAGCGCAGTCGAGCGCCAGGATGCCCACCGGCTCGCCAAAGCGCACGCCCAGCCGCGTGAGCGCGTTGCCGAGCTGGTTGACCTCGGCCGCCACTTGCCCAAAGGTCAGCTCGCGTTCGGGCGTCAGCAGCGCGGTCTTGTCCGCTCGCGCCGGCAGGTTGTGCTCCAGGATGCTGACGGCGTTATATTGCAGTGGCAG
>JAYTFQ010000666.1:0-4915 GCA_043734225.1 Anaerolineales bacterium
CCACGGCATCTTATTCGGCCGGCATTTTATAACAGGCTGAGAAGATAACTTTGTTCTAGGCCAACGTGGCCTGGGTGCAGGCGCTGGCAGTGCCGAATACGGTGGGGTGGCCGGCGGCGGTTGGGCGCGAGGTTGTGACTGGCCGGCCGGCGGCCAGGCTGGTGCTGGCGGCGAGCAACACGACGAGGCGGCGAATGTTCAGTACTCGCGCTTACTAGTTTTCCCCGTGCCGGACGAAGTGCTGCGCCATGAAGTCCGCCGGTGGATCGCAGAAGTCGGGCGGAATTTCCACGCAGGTTTGCAGCCAGGCGCGCCCGCTGGTGTTGGTGGCGTAGTAGACGTTGGTATTTTCGTGCTGGATGATGGCCCAGGCGGAGCCGGGGTAATTGGGGTCGGAGGTGAGCTGGCGGAAGCGGATGATGCCGGTGAGCCCGCCGTTGAACTTGTGCAGCAGCAGCCAGTGCCGGCCGCCGTCCTGGCTGGCATACACCGCCGGCTCGACACGCGTCAGCGGGCACAGCGGGCAGGTGAGGGTGCTGGGGTCGCTCAGCAGCAGCCCCAGGTACAGGTGGCCCGGCGCGATATCGACGGCGATGCGCCCCTCGCGCGACAGGAGCGGCAGCCCGCCGGAGCTGATTTGAGCCCAGGTTTGCCCGGCATCCAGGCTGTGCCAGACCTGCCCGCAGGTGTAGAGATACCTTTCCTGGCCGTTGACCCAGGAGGTGGCGCCGCGGCCGCGGAAAGTGGTCTGGTCGCAGCGCGCGGCATACCACGCGCCGCCGCCAGCCGCGGCGCACAGCACCAGCAGCCCGGCGAGCAAGGCCAGCTCAAGGCGGCGACGCCTGGTCAAGTGGCGTTACACTCCAAGTTTCTAGCCTATCGATCAGCCGCCGAGCGCCTTTTCAAACATACCTAACGCCTCTTTGACCTGCGCTTCGTTGACGACCAGCGGCGGTATCCAGCGGATAATGTTGTCGTAGCTGCCGCAGGTGAGCAGCATCAGGCCGCCGTCCAGAGCAAATTTGGTGACAGCCTTGGCGCGCTCGGTCCACGGCTCGGGCTGGGCGGCGCCGCTGGGTTTGGTGAACTCGGTGGCGACCATGAGGCCCAGGCCGCGCACATCGCCAATCTCGGGATGGTCTTCTTGCAGGCGGCGCAGGCCGGCCATGAGCACGCCGCCGAGCCGCGCGGCGTTTTCCACCAGGTGTTCTTCCTGCAGCACCTGAATGGTGGCCACGGCCGCGGCGCAGGAGACCGCGTTGGCGCCGTAGGTGCCGCCGTGCGAGCCGGGCGCCCATTTGGCCATCAGCTCAGCGCTGGCGGCCAGGCCGGAGAGCGGCATGCCGGAGGCCAGGCCCTTGGCCATGGCGACCATGTCGGGCACGATGCCGAAGTGCTCGAAGCCAAACCAGCGGCCGGTGCGCCCGAAGCCGGACTGCACCTCGTCGGCCACCAACAGGATGCCATAGTGGTCGCACAGGTCGCGCAGCTCGCGCATGAAGCGCACCGGCGGCGGCACGTAGCCGCCTTCGCCCAGCACCGGCTCAATCACAATGGCGGCGGTTTCCTCAGGCGCGGTTTGCGATTTGAGCAGCAGTTTCAGTTCGCGCAGGCAATAGTCCGTGGTGGCGGCCTCGTCCCAGCCATAGTGATAGGCATACGGGTAGGGGGCGACAAAGATGCCGGGCACCAGCGGCTGATAGCCGGCGCGATAGATGGTTTTGGAGGTGGTCATGGCCATGGTCAGGTGGGTGCGGCCGTGGAACGAACCGCTAAACACGATGACGTTGGGCCGGCGCGTGGCGTGCTTGGCCAGCTTGACCGCGGCCTCCAGGATTTCGGCGCCGGAATTAGAGAAGAAGAAAGTGTCCAAGGGGCGCGGCAGCACCTGCTGCAACGACTCGGTCAGCTCGATCAGAGGCTGGTGATAGACGATGTTCACCTGGCCGTGGATCAGCCTGGCGGCCTGGTCCTGGATGGCCTTGACCACACGCGGGTGCGAGTGGCCGGTGCTGGTGACGCCGATGCCGCTGGTGAAATCCAGGAGGCGGCGGCCATCGGTGGTGAAAATGTACGGCCCTTCGCCGCGCTCGACCAGCAGTGTGCCCGGCACGGCGCGGCCCCAAACGGGAGAGATGTGAGAGAGATCGGGAGGAGTCATGGGTCATGTAATGGGTAAACGGCAATTGATTATGGGACTGCCCCGCGCTGGATGGCACCCAGGATACCAAAGAACAGGCACATCCCCAGCATGCTAAGGATCAGCCCAACGATGGCGGTGGCCTTGGAGCGCTGGCTGCCAAACAAGCCGCCGACACCGGTGAAGGCGCCGATCAGGCCCAAGAAAGCACTGCTGGCGCCGCAGACGAACAAAAGAGTGCCGCCCGCGCGCAGCCAGCCCTGCTGGGCGCCCACCAGAGCGCACAGGCCGATGCCAAAGACCAGCGCGGCCGAGGAGATGCCCAGGCCCAGGCTGGTGTTGCCGAGAGTGTTGCCGGGTTGGTTAGTCAATTGGCGGGAGTCTACCACCGAATGAGAGCTGCGCAATTGGGGCGCGGCGGACGTGTTTGACCTCCTCGCGCTTTCGTTTACACTTGCAACTAGTGTTGTCTGCTCAGCCCAGGTGTGCGCATGGCCTTTACCCAAATCCAAACCGCTCGTTTGCTGGTACGCCGTTTTCAAGACGGCGATCTGTCGGCGTTCCTTCAATATCGTAACGATCCCGAGGTGGCGCGCTACCAAGGCTGGGATTCAATCCCCGAGGCCAAGGGGCTGGCCATGATCCAGGAGCAAACAAAGATTGAGCCCGGGGTGCCCGGGCTTGGATATCAATTCGCTATCGCGCTGAAAGAGACCGGGCAGTTGGTCGGCGACTGCGGGCTGTTTGTGCAGGTGCAGGATGCGCGCCAGGCGCAGTTGGGCATTACGCTGGCGCGCCCGCACCAGGGCCAGGGATTGGCGACCGAGGCGGTCAATGCCGAGCTGGACTATGCCTTTATCAACCTGGACTTGCATCGGGTGGTGGCCACGGTGGACGTGGAGAACGCCCGCTCGGCGGCGCTGATGGAGCGCGTGGGCCTGCGGCGCGAGGGGCATTTTATTAAGAATGCCTGGTTTAAGGGACATTGGTCCGATGAGTACCTATATGCGGTGCTGCAGGCGGAGTGGCTGCCGCGGCGCGGATTGCCGGCCGGCCTGCCGCAGGGCACGGCCAACTAAATCATTCGATTGTGTGATCATGGAGGTCAGGCGATGGCCGTGAAGAAATCAACCAAGACAGCGGCGGCGAAGGGCGGCGCCAAGAAGTCCAGCAAGAAGGCGGCGGCGAAGCGAGCCATGCCCAGCTTCGCCAAGGCGCCGCCGGATTTGGTGGAACGCTTTGGCCAGATTGTTGCCGCGATGCCGGTGGCCGAGCCGCGCAAGATGTTTGGCTACCCGGCGGCTTTTGCGCAGGGCCAGATGTTTGCCAGCTTGTTTGGGGACAATATGATTCTGCGTCTGCCGGAGGCCGAACGGGCGGCTTTTGTCGCGCAGTATCACTCACACCTGTTTGAGCCCATGCCTGGGCGGCCCATGCGCGAGTATGTGGTGGTGCCGCCGGCGTTGCTGAAAACCGGCGCGGAGCTGGACGGCTGGCTGAACAAGGCGGCGGAATACGCATTAAACCTGCCGCCCAAGAAGGCGCATACAAACAGGGCCAGCAGCAGGTGATAGAAGCCGGCGCCGCAGTTATCCTGCACCAGCCAGGCCTCGAAATTGGTCCCGCCGCTGCGAGCAAAATCGTCCAGATTGCCTTCGGCGCGAAACACGGCGGTTTGCTGCGGCGTGCCTTTGAAGGCGTAGGTGACGGCCAGGAAAACGATGTACCAGACCAGCGCCGCGCCCAGCGCGGCCAGCAGCCCATGACGCGCGCGGCCTGTCTGAAGCGCGGCGATTAGCCCGCCAGCCAGATAGCACAGGAAGACCAGTCCAAACTCGACCAGCCCATAGGGGGTGTTGTCGGACGGGAGCAGCACGTATTCGAGCACGATTTCCACCGCGTAGATGGCGCCGGCAGTCAGGCCGAACGCCATGGCCAACCGCAGCAGGCGCTGGTCGCGTCGCTCCAGGCGAGGCGGACCCCAGTTGCCCAGCAGGCCATAAACGGCCAGCATGATCATGACCGCGACAAGGCCAGGCAGGATCGCGCGCGATTCCGCCTGCGCGCCTGGATAGACCAACAGACCCAGGCTAGCCAGGATGGCTGCCAGGCCGGCGGCAATCGGAATGGCGCGCCGCGCATTACTCGCCAATTGTGACGCAGACATCAGGTGGGCCCTCAGGCGTGTGCGAACGGGCATCTGATGACCATTTACCAATTACCAATTACAGTTTCTTCACCATATTGATATCAGTTATCTCGTATCCCACGTGCTGGTAGAGCGCCAGAGCGCCGGGGTTGTGGCCAAAGACATGCAGGCCGATGCTGTCGAGGCCCAGGGCGCGCACCTTGTCTTCCAGGGCCAGCATGGCCAGGCGGCCATAACCGCGCCGGCGGTAGGGCTCGAAGACAATGATGTCGTAGATAAATGCCAGCGTCCGTTTCCAGGTTGGGATGGCAATCCACAACACGCCCACCGGCGTGTCCAGAGGCGCGTCGTCGCTCCAGACGGAAAAGAGGAAGTTATCGGGGCTGTCCAGGCCGGCAGGCAGCAGCTTTTCAAATTCGTCGCGCGAGCGTGCCAGCGCCTCGCCTGGCTGCCAGGCGCCGGCCTGCACTTTGTCCTGGGCGTAGTCTGTGATGGCGTTCGCCAGCCAGGCGTCGTATTCGGGCTGGGTCATGCGCACGAGTTGGACCATACGTTTCCTTGGCCGGCCGTTGAGCTGATGCGGGCCAAATTGTGCCGCCAATCGCGTTTCCGCGCAAACGATGACA
>JAYTFQ010000667.1:0-8161 GCA_043734225.1 Anaerolineales bacterium
TTTTGGCGTAAGGGTTTGCCGTGGCCCGACTATCGTCGGGCCACGGCATCCCCTTCGGCCGGTATCGTATGACTGGCAGAGCAGTTGCAGGCATCCTCAATGATGATTCTGGCCCATGAGCGCGTGCAACTGGTGATGGGCCGCCTGCAGCGTGGCCCTCATGGCCGCGAAGCGCGCCTCGTCTGGCCGGGCGGCCAGCACGTCCACATAACGCAGTGAGCCCTCGATCTGGGCCAACACGGCGGCGGCCTCTGGCTGTGAATAGATGGGCGCCCCGCCCACCAGCACCTGCACCGCGCTGGAGTGGGCGGCGATGTCGTCGCGCATGGCCCGGCTGCGCAGCGCCCCGCGCACCCGCAGCGCCACCCAGGTGGAAGCCTCCAGCTTGAGTTGGGCGCTGCCGCTGGCAGTGTAGGCGCCCGCGGCCGGAAGTGCGGCCGGGCCATAGGCCTCGGCCACCAGCCCGCCCACGATGATCTCCACCTGCTCAATCGGCACGCTGGCCGACTCCACCTTCCAAACCACGTTCACTGTGCCGCCGCCGGCCGGCAGATGCACCTGGCCGCCCGGCGCCTGGCCTTCCACCTGCAGCGAGAGCAGCGGCCCCACGCTGGCAAAGGTATTGCCGGCCTGCACCGCCGCCTTCCAGTTGGCGTAGGTGAACTCGCGCGCGCCCAGGTGGGCGTAGGTGCGCACCCCGCCCAGCAGCGAGCTGGCCGACATCTTGTCCGAGCCGCCCACCACCGGCAGTTGAAACCCAAGGTTTAGATAGCGATACCAATCTGCCAGGCCGACGGCGCTGATCTGGCGGTCGAAGGGGTTGAAGGTCATCATCTCGATGGCGTGCACCAGCCCGAGCACGATGTCGGCGGCGCGCTCGCCCTGCGGGTCGGGCGCGTGCGGCATGACCACCAGCCCGTGCTGCGCGATGCACTGCCGCGCCCATTGGGCCATGCTCACTTCCTGCGGGTCGCCCAGGGCCGATTCGTCCGGGCCGCCGGTGCACAGCGGGTGGATCATCGGCCCGTCGTAGCCGAGCAGCGAGATGTGCCCCAGCACCTGCTGGCGGTTCTCGGTGCCCACGCGCACCAGGAACTCGCCGTCGCCGCCGAAGTCCCTGGCGCCCAGCGTGGTGCGACCGTCGAAGTCGCCGACGTTGGTAAACAGCTCGCCCCACTGGCTGGCCAGCAGGTTGACCACGTTCACGCCCTCGGCCGCGCCTTCCAGCAGGGCCGTTTGCGGGCTGAGGAAGTGCACGTGCGTATCGGCCGTCACCCAGCCGGCCCGGCGCCAATCCAGGGCGCGGTCCAGCTCCAGCGTGATTTCTTCGGTCGCGGGCGTCACCTGCAGCGTTTTGCGCAGCGGCAGCACTTCATAGCCGCGGCTGGCCTCCACGAAGACCTGGCCCAGGGGCAGATCGACCATGCACTCGCCCGGCACATAGCTGTAGGCGTTGCGCCCGTTGAGGAACTCGGCGTACTGGTCGTCGTACCAATAGCCGCTGACGCGCCGGTGGTGGCCGCGCGGCGGCAAGTATTCGCCGGCCGCGCCGTGCAGGTGCAGCCGGGCGGGCGCGGGCGTGAGGCTGCCGCGCTCCACCAGCCGCAGCCGCACCGGCCGCAGCGCCGGCGCCACGGGTGTCAGGCCGCGCAGGTCGGGCCGGGCCAACTCATAAGTTACTGGGGTGCTCTCGCCGCCGGCGTGCAGCGTGGCCGCCGGGTGGGCCACGTATTCCACCAGCACCGCGGTCTCAGAGACCGCCGGCTGCACATCCGGCGCGCGGCCCGCCCACTGGGCCGGGTCGTAGCTCAGGGCCTGCTCGGCGCTGATGACCGTGCCCAGGTCGAGCGCCAGGTCTTCGTATTGCCCGAGCTTGTTCAGCGTTGCGCCGGCCGGCAGATCCAGCAGCAACTTTTGGCGCAGTCCGGGCCGAAGCGGGTGCTCGGCCACCTCGGTCCAGGCCAGCCCATACACCACCGAGCGCTGGCCGCGCGGCGCCAGCCGCACCTGGCGGATGGGCTTCTGTGGGTGCGGGTTGGGCAGCGCGTACAGCCACAGATTGTCGCCGCCCGAGTCGCGGCCGGATCCTGTGCGTTCGTACCCCACCATCGTCTGGGGATCCGTCAACCGCAGCGCGTGGGCGTCATTCAGGGTGGGGTAGACGTCCGGCCCCAGCGCCGGCACAGCCTCGAACGGGCTGGCCCCCCAGCGGATGTGCGTCTGCTGGATGGCAAAGCGGCGCAGGATGGGCGTGACAGCGGTAGTGCCGTCGGCGTAGTCGATCACATAGTCCGAAACGGAATCGCCCGCCGGGTTGCCGTCGTTGGTCCAGGGCGGCGTCTCCGGGCTGCGCTGGTCTTCCACCGCGTGCAGGAACACCAGATAACTGGCGCTCACCCCGCCCAGCGGCACGGCCACCTCGGCCTGGTCCAGATAGATGACGTTGGCCGCGCCGGGCTGGCCCAGCAAGAACGGCATGCCGCGCAGGCTCTGCGCGCCAAAACTCCACTCCGCCGGCTGCCGGCAGCGCAGTGTTTCCGGGAGGCTCTCGCGCTCGGCATTGAATTGGGCGGTGAGATCGACAGAAGTGAAATGGGGCGAAGCGGGGATTTTGATCATCCGGCGATTTTACTCCGTTACCGAAAATTGAGATGGCACGCCGGCGGCGTGCCATCTCAATTTTCGGCTAGAATCAATATTCCATGCCCCACTACTCATCCGATACCCGCACGCTGCAAGCCGGCGACACCTTCGTGGCCGTGCGCGGCGAACGCACCGACGGCCACGCCTACCTGGCCGCGGCCGCGGCGCGCGGGGCGACAACGCTGATTGTGGAAAGCGGCGCGGACACGGCGGGTGTGCCGGGCGGCGTGGAAATTATGCGCGTGCCGGACACCACCTTGCACATGGGCGAGCTGGCCCGCCAGCGCCTGGCCGACCATCACCCCACCGTGGTAGCCGTCACTGGCTCGATGGGCAAGACCACCACCCGCAACGCCATCGCCACCGTAGCGGCCCAGGGCTTCGCGGTGGTCGCGCCCAAGGGCAACTTGAACACGCTGCTGGGCCTGTCGCTGACCGTGCTCAACGAGCTGCACACCACTGGCTGCGTGCTGGTGGCCGAGATGGGCGCCTACCAGCCCGGCGACCTGGCGCAGATTTGCGAGTACATCCAGCCAGACATCTCGGTGGTGACGAATGTGCGCCCGGTGCACCTGGAGCGCATGGGCAGCCTGGAGAACGTGGCGCTGGCCAAAGGCGAGATTGTGGACGCGCTGACCGAGCGCGGCACCTTTTGCCTGAACGCCGACGAGCCGCTAGTGGCGGGCATGGCGCCGCGCTGCCGCGGGCGGGTGCTGGCCTATGGCGCGCAGGCGCCGACGAATTCGTCGGTGGCGATTACGCCAGCGCAGATCACCGTGCCCATCCCGCTGCTGGGGGCCTATCAGGTGTATACCGCCCTGGCGGCCTTCAGCGCGGGCCGCTGCCTGGGGCTGAGCGACGCCGCCATCAACGCCGGCCTGGCGCAATTGAAGCCGGAGAAGGGCCGGCTGAAGCGCCTGCCCGGGCTGAACGGCAGTTGGCTGATCGACGACACCTACAACGCCTCGCGCGACTCGATGCTGGCGGCGCTGGACGTGTTGGCCGGCCAGCCGGCCGCGCGCCGCACCGCCGTGCTGGGCGACATGCTGGAGCTGGGCAGCGTGGAGCAGGCCGCCCACCGCGAGGTGGTGGCGCGCGCGCTGGCGGTTGCCAGCCGCCTGGTGCTGTTGGGACCGCGCCTGGCCACTGCCGCCGACGCGCTGGGCGCCGGGCCGCGCGTGACCCTGTTCGCCAACTCCAAAGAAGCGGGCGCCGCCCAGGCCGCCGGCGAGTTGCTGCATCCCCAGCCGGGCGACCTGATCCTGCTCAAAGGCTCGGAAGGCATGCGCCTGGAGCGCATCACCGAGCACCTTATCGCGCCGGACGTGGACCGCGCGCACGAATTGCCGCGCCAGGACGTGGCGTGGAAGCAAATCTAAAGGAACACTCAATGCCATTAATGCAAAGCGCCCCGGGCGCTGAAACGATCTTCGACGGCCGGCGCTATCTGTATTTCGCCGGCACCGGCTATCTGGGCCTGCAGGGCCACCCGGAGGTAATCCGGGCGGCGGCCGAGGCGGTCTATCAGTATGGCATCGCCAGCGCCACCTCGCGCAGCGGCTTCGGCGACAACCCGCCGACCCTGGAAGTGGAAGAGCGCGCCGCCGGCTTCTTCGGCCAGGAAGCCGCCTTCTATTACATCTCCGGCTATGTGGGCAACAGCATCCTGGCGCTGTGGCTGCGCGACCAGTTCGAGGTGGCCTTTGTGGACGAGCTGGCGCACTACAGCGTGGTGGAGGGCCTGGCCGCGGCGCAGCGGCCAGTGTTCACCTTCCGCCACTGCGACGCCGGCGACCTGGCCGAGAAGCTGGCAGCGCACGTGACCGCCGGGCAGCGGCCGCTGGTGATGAGCGACGGCGTGTTCCCCTCGCTGGGACACATCGCGCCGGTGCCGGCCTACGCTGAGGCGCTGGCGGCCTACCCCGGCAGCTTGATCTGCCTGGACGACGCCCACGCCGGCGGCGCCATTGGTCCGCACGGGCGCGGCACGCTGGATTATTTCGGGCTGGACGCGGCGCGCGCCGCCGGCCCGGTGAAGTTGTTCTTCTCCGGCACGCTGAGCAAGGCGTTGGGCGGCCAGGGCGGCATCATCACCGGCTCGCGCGAGTGGATCAGCCAGCTCAAGGCCTCGTCGCATTTCTACAACGGCGCCAGCCAGCCGGCGGTGCCGGTGGCGGCGGCCTCGGCCAAGGCGCTGGAGATTGTGAGCAACCAGCCCGAGCTGCGCGAGCAGTTGGCGGCCAACGTGCGCCACGCCAAGGACGGCCTGCGGCGCATGGAGTTGGACGTGGACGACACGCCGGTGCCGATCATCCCGCTGGTGCTCGGCTCGGGCGCCAACATGGACCGCATCCAGCAGTCGCTGATGCGCCAGGGCATCGCCATCCTGTACTCGCGCAGCTACGCCGGCGTGGGCGCCGAGGGCCTGCTGCGCATCGCCATCTTCGCCACCCACACCACGGAGATGATCGACCGGCTGCTCGGCGAGCTAGGTGAAAACCTGTAAAAGCAAGTCAAATGCTTAACCGCAACCCCCGCAAACGGCGCGGGGGCGAGCGACGCGAAGACGCGAAGGGGTTAAGGGTGGGGGTTGTAACAGCCAACTTGTTGGCGAGGCACACGGCCCCACCCCCAAAGGTCTTATCTGGTCTTTTCCGCGTTATCCGTGTAACACCTGCACTTGCACCTGCGGCAATTGCAGGTGCAAGTGTCGGTGTACAAGGGTTTTTCTTCCTCATGCGCTCATTGAATGACGAGATCCAGCAACTGCTTCAATCCCTGGTCGACTCCGGGCAGGAGATTGGCTTGCAGGTGGCGGCGTATGTGGACGGCCAACTGGTGGTGGACACCTGGGCCGGGCTGGCGGACCCGGACACCGGGCGGATGGTGGACGGCGAGACGCTTTTCAGCTCCTGGTCGACGACCAAGGGCTTCGCCGCCACGTGCGTGCACATCCTGGCCGAGCGCGGCGTGATCGACTATGACGCGCCCATCGCCCGCTACTGGCCGGAGTTTGCCGCGCACGGCAAGGGCGCGGCCACGGTGCGCCACGCGCTGACCCACGCCGCCGGCGTGCCGCAGATGCCGCCGCGGACCACACCGGAGCTGCTCTGTGATTGGGAGGCGATGTGCGCCGCCATCGCCGACCTGGCGCCGCTGTGGGCGCCCGGGACCAAGGTGGGATATCATGGCTGGACCTTTGGCTGGATCATTGGCGAGATTGTGCGCCGGGCCGATGGGCGCCCGCTGGCGCGTGTGGCGCAGGACGAACTGTGCCGGCCGCTGGGCATCGACAGCTTCTTCCTGGGTATCCCGGACGAGGCCGAGCCGCGCGTGGCGCCGCTGCGCGAGGAGCCGCCGGCCCAGCGCACGCCCTTGGGCCAACTGGCGCTGCCGCCCAACCTGACCAACGCCGCCACGATCAACCGGCCGGATGTGCGCCGGGCCTCGATCCCGGGCGCGGGCGGCATCATGAACGCCCGCGCGCTGGCGCGGCATTACGCCATACTCGCCTGTGGCGGCGAGCTGGACGGCGTGCGCCTGCTCTCGGCGCAACAGATTGCGCTGGCCAGCGCGCCGCAGACCGACCAGCGCGATGAGGTGGACGAAACGCGCATCCGCCGGGCGCTAGGCTACATGCTGGGCGGCCCGGAGGCCGAGGGCGGCAAGCCGGCCATGGGCAATTCGATCACGGCTTTTGGGCACCCCGGCCACGGCGGCTCGCTGGGCTTTGCCGATCCGCAGCGCCGATTGGGCTTTGGGTTGACCAAGAATTTGCTAAAGGCGGGGGTGAAATGGAACCAGACCGCGGCCTTCCACGTGACCGAGGCGATCCGCTCACGGATCGATTCCTGACCGGGCGCTTCACCACGCGCCAGCTGAATCAGTGGGCGCTCATCTTCGCCGCGCTGACGGTCCTGAGCTGCCTGTGCTCGGTCATCACCTTCTTCAACCCGCAGATTGCCTTTAACGTGCTGGAGCCCACCCGCGTGGCGCCGCGCGCGCTGCCCACCATCACCCCCAGCCCGCGCCGCTATCCCACCCTGCCGCCGGAGTGGACGGCCACGCCCGCGGCCAGCGCCAGCGCCATCCGCCCGACTGACACCGCCACGCTGCTGCCGAGCGCCACGCCCACCATCACCGCCACCGGCCCAACCGCCACGCCCACGCGCACGCCGACGCCAACCCGCACCGCCACCAAAACGCGCACGCCGACGCGGACGCCGAAGAAGTAGCCAAAGGCAAAAGCCTATCTCACCGCTGAGTACACCTGAGTGCGCGGAGAAGAACGGCATATAGACCCGACGGACACGGCACCCCGGTGTCATATTTCATGTGGCGGGTGTGGCGGGTGTGGCGGAACAGCCTAAAACAAGGCAAATGGTGAGAAATCATGTGGCTTTAAGCCCCAACACATGTGGCTTTAAGGACCAACGCATGTGGCGGGCGACATAAGGGGGCTGCGATAGGCGGGCGGGACTATTATTAGGCGGGAGCGAACCGATGAGCTTTTCGGCGAAATATGGACATACCAACATCGTCGCTGCCGATTGGCGGGCGCTGATCGGCTTTTACCGGGACGTGTTCGGCTGCATCCCCGTGCCGCCGGAGCGCGACTTTCACGGCGCTCCCATCGCCGCCATCACCGGCATCCCGGGCGCCCATATCCGCGGCATCCATCTGCGCCTGCCTGGGCATGGCGACAACGGCCCCACGCTGGAGATTTTGAATTACACGCAGTTGGCCGAGCGCGGCCACACAGCGCCGAACCGGCCCGGCTTTGGGCACATCGCCTTCATCGTCGACGATCTCCCTGCCGCCCACGCGGCCGTGCTGCAAGCCGGCGGGCACGCCGTGGGCGAGATGGCTACGCTGCAACTGGCCAACGGGATGAAGGTGACGATCTGCTATATGACGGATCCGGAAGGTAATATCGTGGAACTGCAGTCGTGGTCAACCCAGGCAGCCGCCCCAAAGGGCGCGCATCCCACTATCAGAAAGAATATCTCCATGACAGACTCACAACCACCTCAACCGACAACTGAAACCAATAAGACCATTGTGCGGCGCTACATTGAAGAGGTGATCAATGGCGGCAACCTCGACCTGATTGATACCCTGTTTGTACCTGAGATGCGCGCGGCGGTGCGCGGTTTCGCGACCGTGGCCGACGAATCGTTTCCCGACCGTCAGGAAGAGATTCTCGACATCGTGGCCGCAGGGAACACCGTCATGGCGCACTGGGTTTTTCGTGGGACGCATCGGGGTTTGTTTTACGGTATCCCGGCGACGGGCAAACAAATCGAGATTAACGGGTTTGCAGTCTATTACCTGGAGAACGGGCAGATTCGCGCCGATGCCATGTGTATGGATTGGCTGGACGCCGTGGAACAATTGGGAGGCACCATCGCCGTTCCGAACGCCGGATAGGGCTGGAATTGATGATGGGCAGCGTTCTCCTCTATCGTCCGGTTGGCCTAAAAGAACTGGAGCTCATCGCCGCCGCGAATTTTGTCGC
>JAYTFQ010000668.1:0-2945 GCA_043734225.1 Anaerolineales bacterium
CCACGGCATCCCCTTCCGCCAAAACCTCCTCGTTTTCCCCGGTCCCACTGAAGTTCAAAGCCAATACCGCGCGCGCTACTTGTTCAGCTTGCCGTCCACATAGTCCATATCGTACTTGCCGGCATCGGAGATGATGGTGTTCAGGATGCTGCGCAGCTCTTTCTCGGCCGGGTCGCCCATGCCCTTGATCTTCGCCTGATACGCCTCGGCGACAGTCTTGATTTCCTTGCCGTTCGACTTCATCGAGTTGAGTTGGGCCTTGACCAGCAGTAGCGAATCCCCGGCCTTGTATTTCCGGATCGACTTGTACCACGCCAGGCGCTTATCCAGCTTCGACCCCAGGCTCTTGTTAAATGTGATCTTCTTGGCCTTGAGCGCGGCGTCGTGCTTGGTTTTGGCCGCCTTCCACTTGGTCGGCAGCGAGCTGATATAAGCATCGGTGATCTTGGTCAGGTCAATGACTGGCATTGCGTATTCCCTTTCGGTGGTGGGCCAGCGCGGCGGCTGGCAAGGTAAGTGGGATGAATTGTGTCCATTATAGGAATCTCCCGCTCAATTTCAAAACGCATGGTTCTGCTCAGCCGTCGCGGAAAGTGTTGGAAAAATTCATAGCGAGCCGTCGATGAAATCGACGGCTCGCTATGAATTTTTCCATTGAGTTCTTTGCTGGCCGGGCTCATGCCCCGGCGACGGCCGCCGCGTTGACCACCACCGTCCCCTCAGCGCACAGCAGCGCCACGCCGCCGCTGGACAGCGGCTGGTCCTCGTCGCTGACGTCAAACAGCGGCTGTCCGTTAATCGACGCCAGTAGGCGCCGGCCCGTCACGCGCAGCGCCAGCGCGTAGGCCTGGTCGCGCGTCCAGGTGAAAGCGGCCTCGGCCAGTACGCGCGTCTGTCCGTCGCGCGCCTTCACCAGACGCGCCCTGCCGCCCTCGGCCAGCACCAGCGCGTAGTAGCGCCGCAGGCCCTGCACGCGCGCGGCCAGCCCGAAAGCCTGCACTAACTGCGGCGTCAGCGTGGCGCTGGCCGCGTAATCCGTCCACTCGCGCGTGCCGTGCAGCAGCAGCCCGGTGCCGTGGTTCTGGATCAGCCGCAGCGGCTCGTCGCCGCGCTGGGCCCGTTGGTCCATGGCATCCACCCAGGCCTGCCGCCAGGCCGTGCCGTCCGTGGCGCCGCGCGCCAGCCGCGTCTGGGGCGCGCCGTCCCAGGTCAAATAGTCGAGATACACCGTGCCGGCCGTGCCCGCGGCGCCGCTCAGCGCCAAGCCCACCGACGTGATCGGCGCGCCGTCCAGGTCGTCCACCGTCCAGCTCAGCTCAAGTTCTTCTCCCGCCGCCAGGCTGCTGGCCGGCCCTTCCAGGCGCGCCAATGGGTCTCCGGCGTCATCGGCTTCCACCATCAGGCGCGCGGTCACCAGCGCTGCGTTGCCGGCGTCCGCCGCCAGTCGGGCGCGCACCGTCTGGCCGGGGTAGAGCGTGGGCGAGGCAAACAGCCGGTAAGCGTGCTCCATGCGCGGGTCGGGCAGGGCGAAGGTGGGCGTCAGGGCCTGCACGGCCTGGCCGGCGGCGGACAATTGGTAGCGCAAGGCCAGGCTGCGCGTGCCCAGGGCGCTGTGGCCGGCCACGTTCTGGATGGCCAGCGCCCCCTCGTCCGCCGGCGGTTGGAAGCCCTGCACCGCGCCGGGAAAGTCAAAGTGAAAGCGCGCCCCGGCCTTGGGTGGCGCCGGCGGCAGCCCGGCCAGCGCGCGGCCCAGCGTCACAATCTGCCCGGCTTCAATGACGGCATCCGTCACCGAGCGCCCGCCATCCGCGCTGGAGAGCAGCAGCCGGTCGGCCACCGGCCCGCGCCAATCCGGCGTAGGGGCGTTCAACTGCGCAGCGTCCTTTTGGGACTGAACGCCCTGGCCTGCTGGCCCGTCCAGCGCCGCCAGCCCGCCGCGCAGGGCCAGCAGGCAGCCCAGGTTGCCGGAGTTGCAGTCGGTGTCCCAGCCGCTGGTGTTGGCAATCATGAGCGAGCGCCCGAAGTCGCCGCCGCCATACAGCAGCCCCAACAGCACCACGCCGTGGTTGGGCACCACGTGGCAGCCGCCGCCATAGCGCTCATAGCCATACTGCTCGGCCAGCATCCGGCGCGCCGCGCGCCAATCAGGGAACTCGGCCCGCCACTCGCGCAGGTCGCCGGCCAACCGCGCAATAATGCTTTCCGCTGGGATGCAGCGCAAGCCCTCGTCCAGCAGCGTGTCGATGTCGCTTTCCACGAAGGCCAGCGCCTCCATGGCCGCCAGCAGTTGCGCGGCTTCCACCGCCGCCCCATCGTGGCTCACGCTGGCGGCGCGGCGGGCCAGGTCAGCCGCCAGCTCCGGGTCGCCGGGCGCCAGCATAGCCCAGCCATCGATAAAGATTTGCGCGCCGATCTGCTCGGCCACCACCTGTCCATTGAGCGCCGCGGAGCCGCTGCGCGGGGCTGGGATGCCGGCCGCCAGGCGCAGATAGGCGGTGTGCTCGGTGGAGGTGCCCAGCCCGCCCCACCACAGCGTGCTGCGGCCCTCGATCAGATAGTTCAGCCAGGTTTGGCCCACCTGCTCGGGTGTCAGCGCGCGCGTCGCGCCATGGTCGGCCAGGGCGCGCAGAAAGGTGAAGGTGCCGGTCAGGTCGTCGTCCACCACCACCAGCGGCTGGCCCAGCCGCTGGTGCACGTAATACTCAATCGGCCCCAGCTCGGCCAGGATACGCTCATAGCTCCAGCCCTCGAACGGCCGGCCCAGGTAGACGCCGATGGTCTTGCCCAGCACGCCGGCGTAGACGCGTTCGGCATAATCAACAGGCAGCGACATGCTGTTCCCTTTCAGGTCGGAACGGATCATTCATTGTCACCAATGAGATCAAGGATGATTTGGCCGAATGGGATCACGCGGCCCGACCCCGTAGGGGCCGGGCCGCGTGATC
>JAYTFQ010000669.1:0-10996 GCA_043734225.1 Anaerolineales bacterium
CTGCCGGTCTGCGCGCTGGCGCCGACCGGCAGCAAAAGGGCCGACACGGCCAACAGGATAAGTAAGCGATAGAGGCGCAATTTGGGCATATTTTAATAAAAGAGTCTGCCCGGCGGCGGCAGCCAGCCGAGCGGGCAACCGCGATTATAGCACCGGCACGCGCCGAACTCCTATTGCAATCCTTCAAACACGCGCGCCACCTCGTCGCGCGCTGGGCGCGGCAGCAGCTCGCGCCCAGCCGGGCCAGCCCGCCACACGGCCGCGGGCCCCGACTCCACAGCCCCAATCTCAGCGCAAGGGATGCCGGCGGCCGCCAGCGCAGCGCAAATGTTGGCGGCATCCGGCTCGGGCGCGGTGAGCAGCAGCGCGCCCGAAGCGATGGCGGCCAGCGGGTCGAGGCCGAAGGCAGCACACACACGGGCGGCCAGGGGCGGCACGCGCACCCGGGCAGGGTCGAGCTCCAGACTGTGCCCGCAGGCCTCCGCCAGCTCCCACAGCGCCCCAGCCAGGCCGCCTTCGGTCGGGTCGTGCATGGCACTCACCTGCCCGGCCTGGAGGGCAAGCGCGGCGTCACGAACCACGCTGATGCCTGGGCGGATGAGATAGGCCTGGGCCTCGGCCAGCTCGGCCGGTGTGAGATGAGCGGACAACTGCTCGGGGAACTCGCGCGCCAGCAGCGCCGTGGCCTCAATGGGAACGCCCTTGGTGAGCAGCAGCCGATGGCCGGGCTGAGCGCCACGCGGCGTCACCAGGCGCCCGGGCTGGGCCTCGCCGATGAGCGTGCCGGCCAGGATCGGGCGCGCCAGGCCATGCGTGACCTCGGTGTGGCCGCCGATCACATCAATACCCAACTCGCGGCAGGCACGATAGACCTGTTCCGCCCACTGTTCCACTTGCGTGGGGGTGCTGGCGGCCTCGGGCAGCAGCATGGTGAGCAGCAGCCAGCGCGGGACGGCGCCGGTGGTGGCCAGGTCGTTGGCGTTCACCTGCACCAGGTACCAGCCGATATCCGCCGTGGCGAAGGTGATGGGGTCGGACTTGAGGACCAGCAACCGGTCGCCCAGATCGAGCACCGCGCAATCCAGCCCGGCGCCAGGCCCCAACCGCACGCGGGGATCAGAGATGGGCGCGCGCGCCAGCAGGCGGGCCAGGAGTTCGGGCGGGAGCTTGCCAACGGGCAAAGTTGGTTCGACCATGTCAGTTTGAGTTTACGCTAAAATTCGAGTCAATGATGCAACAGAACACGGGCGTGACATGGCTGCACTTTGCTTGCCCGCATTGCGCGGGGCCGCTGGGGCCGACGCTGGCTTGCGCCAATTGCGGCCGGGACTACACACAACGCGAGGGCATCTATCGCTTCCTGCTGCCCGAGCGCCACCAAGCGCTAGCGCCTTTTCTAGAACAGTATCGCCGCGTGCGCGACCATGACGGCTATCGGTCGCAGCGCGGCGCGTACTATTGCGCCCTGCCGGCGGTGCCGGCAAATGACCCACAAGCCGCCACCTGGCGGCTGCGCGCGGCCACCTTTGCGACGCTGCTGCGGCAGGCGCGATTGGCGCCGACCCAGGGCAGCGCGGGACTGAACGTGCTCGACCTGGGCGCAGGCAATGGCTGGTTGTCTAACCGGCTGAGCACACTCGGGCACCAGTGCGCGGCGGTCGATTTACTCGACGACAATGACGATGGCCTGGGCGCAGCGCAGCACTACCCGACGCACTTTGCACGCTTGCAGGCCGATTTCAGTCGACTGCCACTGATGCCGGGCCAGTTTGATCGTGTGGTGTATAACGCTGCCCTGCACTACAGCGCGGATATTCAATTGAGCTTGCGACACGGGCTGAGCATGCTGCGGCCGGGCGGCATGTTGGCCATCCTGGACTCGCCTTCGTTTCGGTCAAAGGCCAGCGCCGAGCAAATGGTGACCAGCCAGGCGCAGCGCCATCAGGCCGCAGCCGGCACGCTAGAGAGGCCGCGGCCGGGCCAGGGCTATTTGCTGGCAGGCGAGCTGATCGAAATTGGGTCTGGCCTCGGCCTGCCGCTGCGCTATTGGCCCACCCGCGGCAGTCTGGCATGGTCGCTGCGCCGGCGGCTGGCGAGTTTCAAGCTGCGGCGCGAAGCGGCCAGCTTTGGGCTTTGGCTGGGGGTCAAACCGTCTTGAGATAATCGCGCACGGCGATGGCGGCGCCGGCGCCTTCACCCACGGCCGAGGCCACCTGCTTGACGCTGCCGTGGCGCACGTCACCGGCGGCAAAGACACCGGGAACATTGGTCTCGAACATCATCGGCTGGCGGAGGCTGGAGGCCAGATCGCGCGGCAGATCGGCCCCGGTGAGGATGTAGCCGTATGGGTCGAGGTGGAGATAGCTGCTGGCGAACTCGGCATTGGGCAGTTGACCGATGAAGATGAAGGCGGCGGCGGGGTGCAGATCATCCACCTGGCCCGTGTCCAGGTGGCGCACCTTAATCGCCGTCAGCTTGGAACCCTGGCCCTCAAAGGCCTCCACCGCCGTCCGAAAGCGGACGTTGACGCGCGACGAGGGGCGCAGCACTTCATCGATGGCAATCTGGCTGGCCGTGAGCTGGTCACCGCGCACGAGCAAGGTGACCTGATCGGCAAAGCGGGTGAGGTGCAGGCCCTCTTCAACAGCGGAGTTGCCGCCGCCCACCACCACCAGTTCGCGCGCGCCACGATAGAACGGGCCATCGCAGGTGGCGCAGTAGTGGATGCCGGCGCCGATGAAGTCAGCCTCGCCGGGCACGCCCAGCCGGCGGTAACGGGCGCCGCTGGTGACCAGCACGGCCTTGCCGTGGAAGTGCTGGCCGCCCGCATTGATGAGACATTGAAAGCTGTCGTGCAGGCCAAAGCTGGCTACATCCTGCGCCTGGAGAATCTCGACGCCAAAGCGGCGGGCCTGGGCCACCAGCCGGTCGCAGAACTCCAGGCCGTTGATGCCCTCGGGGAAACCAGGGAAGTTATCCAGGCTGACGGTGAAGGCCGCCTGGCCGCCCAGGCCGGCGCGCTCAATGACCAGGGTGCGCGTGCCCTCGCGCGCGGCATAGATGGCGGCCGTCAGCCCGGCCGGGCCGCCGCCGACGATGATCAGATCGTAGTAGGCGAATTTAGCCTCGGTCTGAAGGCCAAGCTTGGCCGCCAACTCAGCGTTCGTCGGTTCCACCAGCAAGCTGCCATCGGCA
Organism: Anaerolineales bacterium; assembly: GCA_043734225.1. Taxonomy (GTDB): domain Bacteria; phylum Chloroflexota; class Anaerolineae; order Anaerolineales; family UBA6663; genus JAYTFQ01. The sequence continues at coordinate 3,196 of JAYTFQ010000669.1, forward strand.
AACACCACGGTGGGAATGATGCGTTTGCCGTGGTTCTTCTCCAGCACGTACTTCTCTCCGGCCTTGTCTTGCTCGATGTCGACCCATTTATAAGGAATGAACTGCTCGCCGAGAAACTGCTTGGTGCGGCGGCAGTCGGGGCAATAGTACGCGCCATAGACGGTGACAGCTGGTTCAGTGGGCATTATTGAGGTTTCCCTTGCACCTTAACGATTGTTCTCGGCTGGCAAAATAATACTGTCGCTTCCCGGGCAGCGGCCAGCAGATAGGCTGCGGAGGGGCAATGATATTCGCAATAGGCCCGCGGCACCAGGGGGAGGGCAAGACCGAGCGGATCGGGGAATCGCTGGACGTCGTTGGTGCCGCAACGACAGACCTGCCAGGTTTTAAGAAACCTGGCAGGTCTTGCCATTGATTATCAAGTGCTCAACGAGAGGCACGGATGACAGGGTGATGCAAACCTGGCGGGAACCCCTGTTTTGAAGCGGCCCCTTCGGGAGCGGTCCCCTTCGGGAACCGGCCAATGTACCGGCGGGGACATCATATCGAGTTAGAGTTAGAGTCCGAGGCAGTCAGCTCATCCACTGCGAGCCGGTGTTGCCCGTGACCACCCATTGCCCGCCCTGCAGCACTACGACAAAAGTGGCGCCGCCGGCGGCCAGGCTGGCCACATAGATGCTGCCGGCCACATGCACGCTGCCATCGGCTTGCGGCGCAAGGTTGCCCAGGCGGAAGGCTGCGCCGCGGCCGATCACCGCGCCGGTCTGGCTGTCGCGGGGCACATCCATGAAATCGCCCACCCACAGGATACGGGTGGGCAGGTCGGCCAGAGCGGCGCCGATGCCTAACTGGACTTCGGGAGGCAAGATGACCGAAGCCGACGGCGCGGGTGACAGTCCGCTGGCTGCGTCGTCGGTCTGACGCAGGACGTAGGCCACCGGCGCCTGGAATGTGCCGCCAAAGGTGTCATCCGGACCGTACAGGCGGCGCAGAACAGCCGCGTAAATGCCGATTTGGTCCTGAGTGGATAAGGGCATCGCCGAGGTGACGGTGGGAGCAACGGCGGACGGGCGGCCTGGCGCTGCGGGTGTGGCTGGGGCGCAGGCGGATAGGGCCGAGGCGGCGAGGAGAATGACGAGCGCGAAGCGGCGCGGGAACACCGTTAGAAAGGACAAAGGGGGCTGAATAGGTCTCATGTTAGGGTGAGCGACATGGCGCACAAGGTTGCTAATGAGACGGATGGCGAGGCGAGGAAGTTCCAATTTTGCGTGGGCCAAAAATGGCGGCGATAAGGCTGCCGCCAATCGCGCCTACAAGGCGCTCCCACAATTGACAGCCGGGGTGGTGAATTGTGGGAGCGCACCTGTCCTACAACTGCCCCACCGCCGGTGGGGGTCACTTTTGGGTTTGCAGGCGTGATCCCGCTGAGCACTTCAGATGTCCTGGGCACACAACCAGGCATGACGTTTTAGGGTTGACGCGCGCGGCGCGCTCGCATAGACTGTCACGCATTCGTTCAGTGGAGCAACAGCATTTATGCCTGACTTCAGCCAATTTCAGCACGTTTCGGCGGCGCCGACGAACCCGCATGCCACGGCCGGCCCCAAGGCGTTTGATGTGGCCGATCTATATGCCAGCGGGCCAGTGGCGGATGTGGCGCGCGCGCCCGACGGCGCGCTGCCGCTGGACGAGAAATTGCGGCAGGCTTACTTCTGGATCGTCAACCGCGCCATCATCAGCCCACACTACGACCTGGAATATTTCGATGGGCCGCACCAGAGCTACACCTTCGGCGACAGCAAGACGGTGGTCAACCTGCCCAGCGGCCAGAGTTATTCCAGCTTTGTGCTGCTGCCGCTGCTGAACTTCGCGGTGCGGCGGCGCTGCTTGCTGGTGGGCGGGCCGGGCCGCGGCAAGACCGCCACCTCCATCCTGATGGGGGTGCTGGCCGGGTACAAGCTGACCGAGGTGCGCCGCGCCATGCAGCACGGCCAACCGCAAATGACCATCTCCGACCTGCTGGGCAACCCGCTGCCGGCCGACCTGGTGGCGGCGCGCAGCATGAGCGAGATCCACATTGCCTGGCGGCAGTGGCTGGGCATGCGGGTCAAGATCATCGACGAATATAACCGCATTCCGACCCGCACCCAATCGGCGCTGCTGACCGTGCTGGCCGACAACTATGCCGAGCTGCTGGACCAGGTGTATGAGTGCCCGCCGGCAGCCTGGTACCTGACCGCCAACGACGACGCCGGCGGCGGAACGTACCCGGTGATCGAGGCGCTGCGCGACCGGATCGACATCGTGGTGAAGACACTGCACTTCAACAACCGCTTCCTGGGCGAATTGCTGACACGGGTGGAAGCCGGCATCGATCCGGCCGAGATCGTGCCGCCGCAGATCATTTTCACGCCGAGCGAGATCGACCAGATGAACAAGGATGCGCTGGCGGTGGAATTTCCGCCCGAGCTGCTGCGGCGGCTGGAGTTTTTCTCGAGCCAGTTTGAATTCTTCGAGCCGGCGGCCCAGCAATTGGAATACATGACCAAGGACACGGCCAAGCTGGCCGGCGCGGACCAGCACCTGCTGGGCGCGCAGGAAACGGGCAAGGACCGGGTGAAGGACCTGGGAGCGCAGACGAAGAATGGCCTATCAGTGCGGGCGCTGATGACGGTGCTGGTCTTCGCGAAGGCGCTGGCCTATTTCCGCGGCAACCGGGTGGTGGCGCTGGAAGACCTGCGCCAGATCATCCCATTTGTGCTGCACGACAAGCTGCAGCCCGACCCGGATGCCCCATTCTTCGAGGACGGCAACAGTGTCCTTCGGATCGACCGCGTGTCGTGGCTGCGCAAACTGTTTGACCTGGCCTGCGCCGAATATGACCGGCTGAACCTGGACAAGGACGACCCGGTGGCCGGGCTGGAAGCGGAGTTCAGCCAGGGGTTGGAAGGCTTGAAGGAGAAGGACGTGCGCGCGCGGCTGGTGCGCATCGAGCGGCTGCTGGCAGAGTGGAGCAAGGGCCGCAAGCTGTACGGCAACCTGTTTGACGACGTGCTCAAGCTCAAGTATCTGCACCAGCGTTACACCAACTATCTGCACTGGCTGACGTCGCAGTAAGCGCACCCAATGCCCAACCTGCCCGGCGGCGCCTTTGCCAAAATCCTGGCCGACAAACGCAGCCGCTTCAACGGTCAGTTTGCTGAAGCCAAGACGTATCGCCCTGGCCTGGATGCGGCGGCCTTTTCCGCCCATCTGACGCAGGTGGTGGGACCGGTTGTGGAGCGCGTGGCGGCCACGTACCCGGCGCAAGCCGAGACCGTGGCCGAGGCGCTGTACGACCTGTCGCTGGACCTAGTGGGGCGCGAGTTCCTGGGGCCAAAGTCGCGTTACCCAGCGCTGGCGGAGGGCTGGCGCGTGATATTCGGCCAACTGCCGGAGCGGCTGGCCGCCTCGCCGTGGCGGTTTCCCGGCGCCGTCACGAATGCGCTTTACAATCTTTCAACCACGCTTGGCGCGCGGCCGGAGGAGTGGATGCAGGCCGTGGTGGGGCTCTCAGCGGCCTGCGACGACGTGCCGGAGCTGCTGGCGGCCGGCCAGGTGGCGGCCTGGCGGGCGGGGCTGGCCCACTACCGGCTGAGCGCCCTGGCTCGCTGCCGAACACTCAAGCCGAATGTCGCCGGATTGGCGCTGGGCCTGCCGGGCTTCAAGGCCAGCTTTCTTTCAGCCAAGGGGCGCGATACCCTGATCGAGGCCCTGTCGGCCGACCCGTGGCTGGACCCGGCTGACAGCGCGCCGCCGGCCAAGACGACACTGAAGATCGTGGCACGCGTGGGCGCCTTCCGCGGCTTTGGCGGGCTGTTTATGGCGCCGCCCGAGGTGACGGCGCCGGAGGGCCAATTCGTGGTCAGCGACGGGGACGACCACTGGCTGCTCTTTGCCGATCGCTTCGGGGCAAGCTGGCAGCGGCTAACCGCACCGCCCAGCGGCAAGCCAAAGATGAGTGAGCCAAACTATCAGCTCAATCTGCAAGGCCAGGTAACGCGCGGCGGCCTGAAGTCCCAACTTCCGGAGCTGGAACGCAGCCAGAGCTCGGCGGCGAACGAGACGACGCTGGCCGTAACGACGCCGCTGTCGCACGCGGTGTATTTGGTGGCGGCGGTGGCGGCGTGACGGCCGGCCTTTTCCATCAGCAGTCGGCCATTCATGCCAACTGGGCCAGGCGGTTGAAACCGCAGCAACAGAATCACAAAGTCCGCCCTGTGGCGGACTGGTTGTTGCAAAGCGGTGCTGGTGCGGCCTTGCTTTGGAAACTGCCCATATGAGCATCGCGGCCGAAATCGTTATCTGCGGGGCGGGCATCGCTGGCATTGCCACTGCGCATGAGCTGGTGGTGGGGCGCGGGCGGCGCGGGGTGGTGCTGGTGGACGAGCGCCCGCCGCTGAGCCTGACCAGCGACAAATCGACCGAGGCCTACCGCAACTGGTGGCCGGGGCCGGACGAGGCGATGGTGCAGCTGATGAACCACAGCATCGACCGGCTTGAGGCGCTGGCGCGCGACAGCGGCAACATCTTCCGCCTGAACCGGCGCGGCTATGTGTATGCCACAGCCGACCCGGCCCGGGTGCCCGTTTTCCGGCAGGCGGCGGAAATGGCGGAGCGGCAGGGAGCCGGGCCGCTGCGGGTGAACGACTATGCGCCGCAGCACGCGGAAGGCTTTGACGATCCGCTGACCGGCGCCGACCTGCTGCTGGACCCGGCGCTGATCCGGCGGCACTTCCCGTATCTCAGCGAAAGCACGGCGGCGGTGGTTCACGCCCGGCGCGCCGGCTGGTTCAGCTCGACCGAGTTCGGGACGTATCTGCTGGAGCGCGCCCACGCCGCCGGGCTGACCTTTATCAGCGCGCGCGTCAGCGGCGTGGACGCGCCGGGCGGCCAGGTGCAGGCGGTGCGGCTGGACAACGGCCAGAAGATCCCCTGCGGCACGTTTGTGAACGCGGCTGGCCCGCTGGCGCCGGACGTGGCGCGGCTGTTGGGCCTGGAGTTGCCGCTGTTCGCGGAGCGGCACCAGAAGCTGGCCTTTCACGATCACCTGGGGGTGGTGCCGCGCGAGGCGCCGATGCTGATTTGGTCCGACCCGCAGCGGCTGGATTGGTCGGACGAGGAGCGCGAGGCGCTGGCCGAGGACGAGGCGACGCGGCTGTTCGCGGGCGAGATGCCGGCCGGGGCGCACCTGCGGCCCGAGGGCGGCGGCGGCAGCGACATGGTGCTGATGCTGTGGGCGTTTGACGCGCACCCGGTGCCAATTGTGTTCCCGCCGGAGTTTGAGCCAATGTTCGCGGAGGTGGTGCTGCGCGGGCTGAGCCGGATGGTGCCGGGGCTGGCGCGCTACATCGGCCATGCCCCCCGCCCCAGCATCGATGGCGGCTACTACGTGAAGACGCGCGAGAATCGGCTGCTGGCCGGGCCGCTGCCAGTCGAAGGCGCGTATGTGATCGCCGGGCTGTCAGGCTATGGCCTGATGGCGGCCTGCGCCGCCGCCGCGCTGCTGGCTGACCATATCACCGGGGCGAAGCTGCCAGAGTATGCGGCGGCGTTTTCGCCCGAGCGATACAATCAACAGGAGTATCTCAAGCAAATAGCAAGCTGGGATGACAGCGGGCAGCTATGACGCGCAGCGCATATTGCTGTCAGCCTGAGACGTCGTGGCGCTCGCGCGTTGCGTGTTTCGACGCAAGAAATGCTGTTTTCCTTGGCTGTCTACCCTGAGTAAACAAGCCGCGCGCGGCATGTTATGACGCGAGAAACACCGTTTTCTTTGGCTGTCTATCCTGAGCGCGAATGTGCTGCCTTGGGCCATGCGCAGCGGTCGCGCGCGAAGGACCTCCCATTATGTCATTCGCGACTGGCAATTTCTGAGCAGCGCGAATGTGCTGCCGGGACACTTTAGTCAGCGTTGGTAAGACTCAGAATGACTGCGCCTGTGCCCTCCTCGTCACTGATTGAACTCTGCCGCGTGTGGGCGGCGCAATGGCCGCGCGCGCTGGCGCTGTGGAGCAAATTCACGCGATTGAGCGATCCGCGCTGGTGTCTGAGCGACGCCGAGGCCAAGGACGAGGGGCTGACCGAGAGCTTCGCCATGATCCGGCTGAACGACCAGGCGGTGGTCATCAACCTGGCCCAGATCGAGGCGATGCATCTGGAGCGCTTCGCGGTGGAAATCCTGGCGCACGAGATCGGCCACCACATCCTGGCGCCGGCGGACTTGAGTGACAACGCCCGCATGATCGCCCGCATGCGCTGGGGGCTGCCCACCAAGGAATATCTGGCCTCATTCATCGGCAACCTGTACACCGATCTGCTGATCAATGACCGGCTGCAGCGCAGCGCCGGGCTGAGCATGGCCGGGGTTTACCAGGCCCTGGTAAGCGAGTCGAGCGATCCGCTGTGGACGCTGTACATGCGCATTTACGAAATCCTGTGGAGCCTGCAAAGCGGCACATTGACGCACGGGAAGCTCACCGACGAGCTGGAGGGCGACGCCCACCTGGGCGCGCGGCTGATCCGCTCGTATGCCCGCGACTGGCTGGACGGCGCGGGCAAGTTCGCGGCGCTGTGCCTGCCATATCTGCTGGAGAACGACGGGCAAGACATGCAGAAGCTGCTAAACGGCTGGCGCGACATGAAGAACGCCGGCGTGGGAGGCATGCCACAGGGCCTGAGCGGGATGGACCCAGACGAACGCACCAGCGCGGTGCACCCGGCGCTGGACCCGGAGCTTTCCGGCCTGCCGGCACAGGGGCAGGCGGGGCCGCCCAAGGACACCGGCACGCAGGGCGGCTCGGCCGGGCAATATCGCGAGCCGTTTGAGTATGGCGAGATCTTGAAGGCGCTGGGCATTAACCTGTCGCCGCTGGAGGCGGTCGTGCGCTACTACCGCGAGCGCGCCGCCCCGCACCTGGTGCGCTTCCCGGAGCGCGAGCGGCCGGAATCGACCGAACCGCTGCCGGAGGGCCTGGAGTCCTGGGACATCGGCTCGCCGCTGGAAGACGCCGACTGGACCGAAAGCGTGATGCTCAGCCCGACCATCATCCCCGGTCTGACCACGGTGCAGCGCGTGTGGGGCACGGTGGAGGGCGGCCAGCCGCGGAGGGAGCCGCTGGACCTGGACCTGTACGTGGACTCGTCCGGCTCGATGCCCAACCCGCAGAACACGGTGAGTTATCTGACACTGGCCGGGGCCATCATCGCCCTTTCGGCGCTGCGGGCCGGGGCGCGGGTGCAGGCGACGCTGTGGAGTGGGCCGCGCCAGTTCGATATGACGCCCGGCTTCGTCAGCAACGAGCATGCCATCCTGCAGGTGCTCACCGGCTATATCGGCGGCAGCACCGCTTTCCCGATCCACGTGCTGCGCGACACCTACGGCAAACGCAAGCCAACCGACCGGCCGGTGCACATCCTGATCATCTCAGACGACGGCGTGACCACGCTGTTCGACAAAGACGAGCAGCGCCACAGCGGCTGGGACATCAGCCGCGCGGCGCTGGAGAAGGCGCGCGGCGGCGGCACGATGGTGCTCAACCTGTACAGCGATTGGCGCGAGAACAAGGACTTGCTGCGCGCCAACACTGAGCAGGGCTGGCAAATTCACGTGGTGCGGAATTGGGAAGACCTGCTGGCGTTTGCGAAGTGGTTCAGTAAGCTGAAGTATGCCGCATAAAAGCCAAAATCATTGGCCTCGAATTGCATGAATGACGTATCTGCTCAGCCTGTTATCAAATGCCGGCCGAATGGGATGCCGTGG
>JAYTFQ010000670.1:0-12511 GCA_043734225.1 Anaerolineales bacterium
ATCCACATGCATGGTTGGATAGTTGTCTTGCGGTTCATTCGACATGGCGATTGCGTCTTTCGTCTCGCTTAAGTTGCTCCGGCGGCCACAGTTGGCCCATTATAGCGCCAAAACCAGCACAGCTTTTCGTCCGGCCGCCATCTGTAACTTGAGCGGGCTAGCGGCGGATCACAGGCAGAAAGATTTTATGCGCGTCGAACATGACCACGACACGAGCCGGCGCCGACAACAACAGCCCATCACCGGCCCGGTAAGTGAACGTGATCGGGCCGGTGAACATGAGCGGCGGGGCGAGGCTGAAGGAGCCGTCCGCGTTCAGGCCAAGGGTGCCGGTCAGTGGGCCTACGCTGAGCGCAGCCGTTAGCCCATCATTATTTCCATCCGAGTCGTTCAGCAGCAGCCCGGGCGCCGCCACCGTGAATGTGAGGTTCTCGGAGGCGGTGTAAACATCGTCCGCGGCCACTGGCGCCGCATTGGCCACCGTGACAGACGCCAAGCTGGTGTTATTGGCCGGGCTCGTGTCTGTATAGTCCATGCTGATGCTGGCCGTATTCGTGAACACGTACCCGCGCGGGCCACCCGCGAGCACAGCCGTCACCGTAACCATCCCCCCCGCCCCGGGCGCCAGGTCGGCCACCTGCCAGACGAAGGGATTGGGGCCGACTGGTGTGAGGGCGGCCCCGCTGCTGGTATACGTGATGGCGGTCAGGTTAGCCGGCAGGATGTCGGTCAGCACCACGCCTGGCGCGAGATCGGGACCGGTGTTGCTGAAAATGAGGGTGTAGGTCAACGCCTGGCCCGGCTGCTGCGCCGCGAGGCTAACGGATTTCGTCAGGCTGATGTCGGAGAAACCGTTGCACGGCGTTCGCGCATAGACCACGTTGGAGAAGGCTTGCGGCTGGCTCTCGTGATCAATTGGGCGCACCCAGAACGCGCAGTACTTATGCGGCAAGGCCGCCAGCGCAGTGTGGTCCTCGAAACCGGTCCTCGTCTGCGTGCCGATTAAGGTTTGCGGTTGAGCGCCGAACCCGCCATAGATCTCGTAAGACGCCACGTCAGTCGCGCCGTTCCAACTGTAATACAGCGTAGGCGTCAGAGCCAGGCTGTCGGTGAGAACCAGCGTTGGCGCCCAGGCCGGCACGGCGTCCCACGGAAAGCGAAAGGCACGGTACGAGAAAACCGTCGGCCCAAAGGTCATCTCGAACAGCTTGGTGTTGCCGGTCAGCACCTCGGTAACGTTGGGGTTGGTGATGCCCCAGTCGATCAGCCGGTGACCGTCGGGCAGGCGCTGGTTGTTGCCGGTGGCAAAGCCAAACGTGTCGAGGTTGTTGCGATATTCCCAGGTGTTGGTGATGACCTTGGCGGTTTCGTCGATCTGATATTCCACGGCGCGCGAAAATGCTCCGGCGTTCGTACATGCGCCCAGGTTGTGGTTGTCATAAATCGTGATGTCGCCATTCGCCAGCCGTCGGATGTCGTGCTGGCAGTTGAACGGGCCATTCGAGTCGGTCCTAGTGAACTGGTTGTGTTTGCCCCCCAGCCGCCAGATGATGGCGCCCGTGCTGTAATCGATCTTGGTGATCTCGCTCAGGTGCCGGCTGGAGAGCAGCAAATTGTTGTCGTTGTCCAGCTCAATGGCGTTGGCGTGGACGTAATCAACCATCGTCGTCGTCAGGGACACATAGGTGTCGCTGATGTCAAAGTGCGACCAGCTATCCCAATTGAATACATCCAACCCATTCGTGTCGAGCTCTTGGATCCTCAGGCCGACCACAGTGGCCGTGAGGTAACCATTAAATGGGGTCATATCGACTGTTTGCGGGTCATAGATTAAAAACAGGGCATGGCCATTGGGGAGTATTTGCAGATCGTGGATGTCTGCGGTATAGGTAAAGGGTGGGCTGATCGTCTTGGTTTGAGAATAAGCATTGTCGAGCACATGGAACTTGTTATCCACCTGATCGAAGTAGGTTAGGGTTCCATCCGGCTGCTTCTTGAAATCGAACGCCGCGTAGCCGGCCGGCTGCCAATACACCAGTTCGCCGGTGTCCTTGGATATCATCAGAAAATCTCGCCCAGATCCGCTGAGCCGAACCGGTGCTTGGAACAACAGGCCCGGAGCCGTATTGGTTGGCGCGACCGTCACGGTGTAGGCCGGGAAGTCGCTGGGCAGGGTTACATAGTCGTGCGGCTGCAGCGTAATCGCCCCTGGCGCGGCGGGGGCGCGGGCCGGCGAACCCAGGGCTCCCACACCAGGCACCCCGTCATCAGCGAAATCAGCGCCTAGCGCCTGCAGACTGGCTCCGCCAGCCGAGATGTTGAAGCTGGTCTGCGAGCCGGCGAACACCGCGCCGGCCTGAGTGGCCAGACCTGGTTTGATCGTTACGACCACTCGCTCGCCAGGCGTGAAGGGCACATTTGGTTTGAAAACGACCGTGGCGCCATCGTCGGCTAGCAGCACCTGGCCCACGTGCAGGCCGCTGGACGAGCCCACCAGGCTGAACAGAGCTGAGGCCAGCGATGGCCGGTCGATTGGCCCATCCAACCGCAGTCCCAGCGTTGTGCCGGGCGGAACGAAGCGGCTGCTGTCGGATGGCGACAGATAGCGGAGCGCGGCCGGCGCGGGCGCGACGAACGGGCGCCGCGCGGCCATAGGCCCCCACAACGGCGCCATCAAAAACACCAGCATCAGCCACGCAATACGCCTCACGGGGTGACCTCCAGCCTGAGGGGGGAAACGGGTGGAATCTTGAATACGATTATACATAGTATTGGCGCGTGCGGACGCTGCGCGCGAGAGGCGCCAACCGGCCACAATCCTGTGTTACACTTGAAATTGCCCGACTACAAACGCTGTTTTCCCGTTCACGCCTGACGGAAACCCTGCACATTTGGCTGGTAAACGTGTTCCCGCCCGAGCAAGCCATTCGAATGACCCCTTCTTCCAACGTGTGTGCCGCTGATACTGAGGCAGACCATGCGCATTGAGCTTCCCATAGTGGAATATGACTCGGCCGCGCACGGCTGGACGCCGTTGACCGAATTGGTAGAGTTGGTTCGATATCGCGACCTGGTGCTAATAATGGTCGCCAACATGATCAAGACGCGCTACAAGCGCTCGGCCCTGGGCGTGGTCTGGACGCTGCTCAACCCATTGCTGAATATGGTGGTGCTCACCATCGCGTTTTCTTCAATCTTCAGCAATTCCCTGGTTCATTACCCGGTGTATGTGTTGACCGGCCTCGTGTTTTGGACCTTTTTTTCGCAGACGACGCTGTTCGCGATGAACGCGCTAGTTTGGGGCGGGGGGCTGCTTAAGCGCGTCTATATCCCGCGCACGATTTTCGCCGTGGCTGCTGTGGGCAATGGGTTGGTAAACCTGGGACTGTCATTGATCCCGCTTGTGCTGATCATGGTGATATTAGGCCATCCCATATATGCCGCCTGGTGGTTGATGCCGCTGTCGGTGCTGCTGGTGGCCATGTTCACGCTGGGAGTGTCGCTGTTCATGTCGACCCTGGCGGTATTTTTCACAGACGTCGTTGACATTTACGCCGTGCTTGTTCAGGCTGTGTTTTTCCTCACACCAATCGTCTATCCCAAAGAAATTTTCCCAGCCGGGCTTGCCTGGCTGCTCAACCTGAATCCTATGGTGACCCTGTTGGAAGTGTTTCGGGCGCCAATCTATCTGGGCACAATGCCAGATGCGAACACGCTGCTCACCGCCACGGTCATGGCCGTGGCTGCGCTGCTGATTGGCTGGTGGACATTTACGCGAAAGGCAGACGAGTTTGCTTACCGAATCTGAAATGGCCGTGGCGCCGGTGAGCGCGGCCGGCGCGCTGGCCCAGCCAGTCATCCAATTGGAGAATGTTTCAGTTCGCTACCGTTTGCCGAAGCAGCAAATCCCGTCCTTTAAGGAGTATGTGATCCGCTGGCTGCGACGGGAGGTGGAATTCAGGGAGTTTTGGGCCCTGAAAGAGGTGGGCCTGGAGGTGCACCAGGGAGAGACCTTTGGCATTATTGGCGCCAACGGCGCCGGCAAGAGCACCCTACTCAAGGTGGTGGCGCGGGTGCTGCGGCCCACTACTGGGCGGGTGCGCGTCCGCGGCCGGGTGGCGCCGCTGCTGGAGTTGGGAGCCGGCTTCGATTTTGAATTGACTGGCCGAGAAAACGTCTATCTAAACGGCGCGATTCTCGGCTATTCACGGCCTGCCATCGCCGAGCGCTTTGACCCAATCGTAGATTTCGCCGGCGTGCGCGAATTCGTGGATGCCCCGCTCCGGACTTATTCCAGCGGCATGATCGTCCGTCTGGGCTTTGCCATTGCCACCCAGGTGCAGCCGGAAGTGCTGATCGTGGACGAAGTGCTGTCGGTGGGCGACGCCGAATTTGGCCGCAAGTCGGCCGCGCGCATCGAAGCTTTCCGCGCGGCCGGCACAACCATTCTCATGGTATCCCACAATCTGGTGGGCGTGACGGAAATGTGCGCGCGCGCCGCCTGGATCGAGCATGGGACCCTGCGGGCCATCGGCCCGGCGCGCGAGGTTGTTCGGGAATATCAAGAACATAATTGAAAGCCACATGACCGCCTCTGATTTGCCCCTGAATTATCGCTACTGGCGCGAACACGGCCGGGAATGGCCGGGCATATATGATCAGCGCAAGAAGCACCAGGTGATGTATCACCTGCAGGAGATCCTGCTGGCGGACTACATGGCGCGGCAGGCCCCGGCGCGGCTGCTGGAATATGGCTGCGGCTTTGGAAGGCACTTGAGTTATCTGAGCCAGATTGATGGGCTGGATGTCTATGGCTATGATCAAAGCTTCAGCATGGCAGCCGGTGTCAAGCGTTGGGCCAGCGCCGGCTGGGCCAGCAGTCACATCGTCACCGGCGAGCCAGTCGGGCATCTGCCATATGCCTCGCAATCGTTCGACATTGTGTTTACAGCCGAGACGCTGGTGCATGTCCGGCCGGCCGACTTGCCGGCGATTTTGTCGGAGCTCGTGCGCATCAGCCGGTCACAAATTTATCATCTCGAAACGGCGGCGGATTACCCCTTGTTTGAAGACGCCCACGACGGGTGTTGGTATCACGATCTCGTGGCCGTCTACGCGCAGCTCGGTTACCATTGCGAAATTCTGCCGCGCGGCTACCGCGCGCATGTGCCCTATCGCGTGCTGTTGAAAGATTTACTCCCTGCCGCCCCGAATTCCGAGCGGCTGGCCGATCAAATGCGCCGCTTCGAGGCAGACATACAAGCTACAATAGACGCTGGTCAGGCCACAGCCAGCGACGCTGCCACGCTGGGCGCGTTAGTGGCAAGTCTCCAGGGCAACGCTGCCGAGCAGCAAGAGCGAGCGCTTGACCTTGAAAATCAACGGACGGCCGCGCAAGCCGCGGCCAACGACCAGATTCAGACGCTGACTAAGAACCTGGCAGGTGCGCGCGATCAGCGCGACGCCTCGCAGGCAGAATTGGCAGGCGCGCGCGATCAGCTCCAGGCGGCGCGGCAAGAACTAACCAGCACGCACGAGCAGCTCGACACAACCCGGGCAGAATTCAGAAATGTGCAAGACCAGCTTCAGGCTGCACAGCGAGACCTGATGAGCACACGCGAGGCGCTTCAGGGCATGCAGACCCAATTGACGGACAGCCACGAGCAACTGCGCGTCGCCAAGTCTCAATTGACCAGTGTGCTTTCGGATTTGGAGTCGGCCAATCAGCATGCCGTCGAAATCGCAGAGCGCTACGCAACCTTTGTGCAGCAATTGAACGCAGCGCTCATAGACACAAACGTGTGATGCGAGGCAACAATGACCCGAGAGGTCGATCAGTTGATAGGCGAATTGTGCTCTGCCGATAGTCATTTCGCCAAATCCTACCAAAGCTATTCCGGGGCGCTGCAGCGCTGGCAAGCCGCCGGCCTGTTGCTGAATGTCGATATTGCGCACCGCCGGGTACTGGATTGGGAGTGCGGCCGCGGTGTTTTTTCCATACTATTTAGCCAGTTGGGCGCCAGTCGCACCGTTGGGATCGATACCTGGCTCGATACGAACGCCCTTCCGGAAACGCTGCGCGATCGCTGCCGAATACAGTTTGAGAAACTCTCACTCGAGCAATTCGCTCAACAGCCAGGCAGCGCCGAAGGTTTTGACCTGGTTTTTGCCAATACCGTCACCGAGCATATGCTCGATTTGCCGCGTCTGTTGATCTTGTGTTACAAGCTGCTCGCGCCCGGGGGCACTCTTTTTCTCAATCATGACAACTACTACCAGCCCGTCGGATCACATGACCATGGCTTTTTGTATTATGAAGGCGATGACATCGTGTTCCTCGGCCCACGCTGTTGGGAAACCGTTGAGAAGTGTGCCACCTCAGCCCAGTTTCGCGAATCGATTGTCCTGCGCTATCCGTGGACGTGGGACACGCGGACGGAGGCCCAGCTTACGCCAGATGACTGCCAGGCTTGCCCATATTTTCGGCGCGCGCAACCATGGGCGCACCTACTCTATCAAGCGAACTTCCGCGATGTATTTCCCCAGCCGTGTTTCACGACGGGCTACCCTGGCTCGTCACTCAACAAGGTCTCACCTTTTTTGCTCCGTCAATTCCTGATCGAGGCCGGTTTTGACGTGGAAGGCTGGATCGGCAATAAGGTTAATAACGTGCCGCCGCCGGCATTGCTTGAAGCGCCTTTCTATTTTAATCAGGCGGATTTGTGCACAACAACGATAGCGACCCGCTGTCGCAAGGGCCGCAGCGCATCCCGTGACTAGAGCCGGCCGCACCTTACTGATTGACGACTGCCGGTCCTCCCGTGCGCGTCATCGTCCAGACAGCGCCTTGGGCGTTCAACCAAGTCGCGTCCAAGGGGTACCCGTCAATGGGCACTAGCAATTGGCAAAATATTCCCTTCGGCATTGAAGTACTGATGAAAATTGCCCCCAAACGGGTGCTCGATATTGGCGTTGGTTTTGGACGATGGGGCATGCTGGTCCGCGAATTCTGTGACGTGTGGTTTGGTCGGGTGCTTCGGTCCGAATGGCAAGTGCGCCTGGAGGGCATCGAAGGCTTTGCGCCCAATCTGGACGACTATCATCGCTCGTTCTACAACGAACTGCACCTGGGCGACCTGCGCGTCATCCTGCCGGCCATAACCGAAACGTGGGACGTGGTGATATTTGGTGATGTATTGGAGCATGTGGAGAAACAGGAGGCTTGCCGGCTGTTGGATCTAATGTTGGCCCGAAGCAGCTACATCCTGGTCAATATCCCGTTGGGGCCAGATTGGCCCCAAGAGACGCTCTATCAGAATGAATACGAACGCCACTTAAGCATCTGGACTGGCGAAGAATTTAAGGACTATGGGCTGCGCCGGCACGCGATATTCAGCGATTTTTTGGAGCGGCCGTTCGGATCATTTGTATTGTCCCGGCACGATCCAAGTGCGTTGGCCCAGCAGTTATTTTCCCGCAACACCAGCATTGTCGCGCAGCCCACAACTGTTCTACAGCTGTCCTCGCCCGCCAGCCACGCTCTGGAAAATAATGCCGTTCTCCTCGGCCAGGTTCGCACCCGCCTGGCTGAGCTGCAGGCTATCAAGCGTTCGCGCAGCTATCGCCTGGCGAGCCGGCTTCAGCGCACTCCCCTGGCCATACCCTGGCGTGGAGCGGTGAGGTTGGCAACGCAAACACAAGACGCGCTCAGGCAGGCTGTGAGGCGCGTGCGCTCAGTGTCACAGACTGCCGCGGTCGTCGCCGCGCCCCGGTCTGGGCAGATACGAATTGAGTGCACGGGTCAGCATAATTCGGCCAGCCAGGGCGCCGAAGTCTGGCTACTGGCAGCCGAATCTCGGCCGGGGCAGTCTATGGACTGGAGTGAAGTGCGCACAACTGGTTCATGGGATCTGCGGCCGAATGCCGCAACGCCTACAGGCTTCTGTTTGTACAACCCGGGTCAGGGAAGCGCCGTTTTGGCGTCCGATTCTATGGTGCGCCTGACATTTATGACACACCCATGGAGCGGCATCGTCGACGTGCATTTGAGTTCTGGTGAAAAATTGTCGGTTGATTTGGGATCGGACGTTACGGGCAGTATCCAAATTTCACCGCTGGCCGGTCACGTCAAGGAAATAGCGCAGCCTGGCATGGCTACTCGCAATGGTTCGGAGTCTCCAAGCCGTGTTTCACCGCCCCGCACAAAGTCTGCCGCGGAATTTAGCCGAGTCGAGACGGAATGGATTGAGCGTCAAAGCGCGCAGCCGCGGCCAGTCTCGGTGGGCGTGCCGCAGTGGCGTGGTGTGTATAGCTCTGCGCGGCAGTTGTTCGATGAAATCTTCCACCTGGACGACAATCTCGACGAAGCGCGCAGTTTGCATATCGCCCGGTTGTTCGGCGAAGCGGGCTGTCCAGCGGTTGTCATTCAGGGCTTTCCGCTGACGTATCGCCATCTGGTGGTTGCCCTCCGCAAAATAGCGCCGCGATTACCCCTATTTGTCATCTGGCACGGAAGCTTTTTACAGACGCGCGAGGACTATGCCTGGGAGGGTTTCCAGATCGTAGAACAATTCACGCGCAGCGCAGCGATAACCAAATGGGGGTTTGTGAAAAAAGGCATGGCTGAGATTTTGGCCAGTCGAGGCTTGCGCACGGGTTTCGTCATGAACATGGTGCGCCGTATTCCGCTGGCCCCTTCCACGCCCCTGGCGGGTGGACCACACTTTGGTATCTGGGGCCCAGACGACAATTGGCGCAAACCTCCATACGCCATGCTGGCAGCCGCCACCTTCCAAACCGATGCCGTAGTGCACTCCGCGGGGGTCAGTGGCCGGGTACAGGACTACGCCAACTTACTTGGCCTGGAGGCTCATTTGCAATCGCGGCCGGTTGAGCAGGCAAACATGCAGGCGATGTTAGCCCAGATGCACTTGAATATGTATGTCACGCTCACCGAGTGCGCGCCGATGCTGCCGCTCGAAAGTCTGTCGAGCGGGGCGCCATGTTTATTAGGGCCGAATTCACACTACTTCGAAGATCAGGCCTACCTGCACAGTCGCCTGGTCGTTTCCCAGCCCGATAGCGCCAACTGCATTGCTGCCTATCTCGCGCGGGCGCTCCCAGAGCGCAGCGAGATCATAAACGCTTACCAAAAATTTGCTCCCGAATACAACGCGCAGGCCCGGCAATGTTTGTCGGAGTTTCTTGAGATGCCAGTTCCCTGGCTCTAGCGCGAACTCGTCATGGCGCGCATCTGTTTTGTTTCCTACGAGATTCATCCCACCACCTGGGGCGGCTGCGGTGTGCTGCTTCACAATATCGCGCGCCTGCTGCTGGCTGACGGTCATGAGGTGATTTTTCTTCTGGATGTCGGTCTTGAGTATTTTGAGCGCTTTCAAAACCACGATCGACTCGACCTGCCGAGCCCCGACCATTGCCGCGCTTATCAGGTCGACAGCCTGTGCCGATCGCTGGATTTGCAGCCGGACGACTTTGCCGGCATTTTTGACTGGAAGGCCTATCGCTTTCACCATGCCTGCCGGCAGGTTTACGCTCAAGAACATCCGAACATCATCGAGTTCTTTGATTACTGCGGCGTGGGCCATTATGCGCTGAGCGCCAAAGCGGCCGGCCTTGACTATGCCGATGCCCGTCTGGCCATCCGGCTGCACAATTCGCTCGAGATCATTGACCACTTTGAGCCCACCAAGCCGCTAACCCTGGAACGCTACAGCCTCTACGCGCTCGAGCACAGCGCGCTGCGACTGGCCGAGACCATCCTTTACCCATCACAGTCCTATCTGGACCAGGCATACAAGCCCTTTTATGAACCCTGGCTGGGCGATCAGAAGAAATCTGCGCCGCCGCTGATCAACTTCCCGACTCTCATGCCGGCGAGCGCGGACAGCGATATTGTTCTGTTCTATGGACGCCTGTTCGCATTTAAGGGGGTAGATGTCTTCGTTGACGCCGCGGTAGCCTACCTGAATCGGGCCGCCAATCCACGCCTGATGTTCTATCTGGCCGGCTACGATTCCGGCGCGCCGCCAGTGGGACAAGGCAGTTATCAAGCCTATCTGTGGCAAAAAATACCAGTCAAGCATCGCCAGCAATTCCAATTTACCGGCCAACTCAACTGGGAGCAGTTGAGAGATCTATCGCCGCGTATCCGCTTCGGCGTGTTCCCCAGTTACTTTGAGTCGTTCTGCTATGCCGCCCAAGAACTTTACGCGGCGGCGGTTCCGATCATCGTCGCAGACATTCCCGGCTTCCGCGACTATTTCAGGCACGAAACCAACGCGCTGGTATGCGACGGCAGCGTGGGCAGCCTGGCCCTTGAGATGGAACGCCTCAGCACGGACCATGAACTGCGCCAGCGCATCAAGCGCCCCTACCCGGTGGCCGGCAATAGGCCCGGAGATTTCTACTCGACGACAAATCCAGCCAGTTGGATGTGTGCGGCCGCCAATGGCGACGCTCCGCAATTGCTGGTGGTGGTGATCGGCGATGAGGATGCCAACCATCTTAAGCAAACCATGGCGGCGCTCGACCGGGCCTCAATTGACGCACTGCAAATCGTTGTTTGCCGTCCAACGGACCTTGAAAATGATACTGAGCCGGCCGCATTCATCTTAGGCGCAAAATATGTGCTGGTTGATTGCGCTGGGCGGGCGCTTGAGCCAACCGCGATTCGCACGGCCGATGCCATTGTGCTGTTTCGCGCCGGCGATGCGCCTGAGCCCGAGTACTTGACCCGCTGTCTGGAAATTCTGGCCCGACATCCGCCAATCACCTACGTGGGCAGTTGGAAGAAAATTACCGCTGGGGCGCGCTCGCACCTGCAAACGTATTCCATTGAGACCATGCCCGAAACGCTGCCGTTTGTTGAGTTTTCGTTTCCGAGCCGATACGTCTTGCGCACGCCGCGCCAACGGCTGCTCATAGACCTGTTTGACGCCAACGCGGGCCAATATGGGGAAGTGGCATATTTATGGCAGCTAGAGGCCGATGCGCACTATGGGCTCACCATTCCGGCGGCGCTGATGACTGTTCTTGACCAAGCCAGCCAAGAAACCGATTTCAACCTTTTGCCCTACATCATTCTGAAAGCCAGCTCTAGCTGGCAGCGGGTTCGTTTGGCCAATTTAGTGGTGCCGCTGTGGCAATTCATGACCCAAGACCAGCATAGCTCCTTGCAGCCGCCCAATGGCCAGATCAATACCACGCACGTCCGCGAGGTGATGGCGGTATACGGGTCCATCGACTGGAAAATTCTTTGGATGGTCAGGCGTTTTCGCCGGCGCGTGGAGGGCTGGTTGAGCCGCTACCGGACCGGACAGCGCTTATTGGGATTCGTTTACGGGGTCTATAAAGGCAGGCCGGGGGCTAAACGACGCTAACTTTGCTTGTAAGGCAATCACGATCCATGTCGTGCCTGTCATTACCGCCCACACCCGCCATGGGCCGGCGCGCCAGCATTTGTTGCCATGCGGCCCATGCGTTCGCTGGAGCAGCGGCCCGGCGTCCATCCGCGCCACTCGCGGGCCAGTCAGATGCCGAACCTTCCCGCGCGGTGGTCGAAGAGGGTCTGCCGTATGAACCAGCCAGTTGGCGGCTGTGGCGCGACTTCCGTGTCTTCGTGCCTTGGGCGACGATCCAAAATTGGGTGGAAGCCGGCGGGGAAAGAGCGACCCGTCGGGCTGATTAGGACCGCTTCGCGTGGGCTGTGCGCTGGCGGACTTCTCCGGCTATTGTCGCGGCTTTTTTCGGCCGATTCCAGGCGACGCTACGAGCGCGCGGGCTGCGGATCGATAGAACCACCACCGACGGATCGAATTTGCACCCGCTGGCTATTGCCGCCAGTTGATCAGGAACGGCGCCATGACCGGAGAGCTTTCTGACCGGGCGCGCTCCGCACCGGCCTACAGCGGGACAAGCCAGTAGACATCCTGCTGCAGACGTTTGAGCCAGCCCTTTTTTCCAGGCGGTGTAACACAAGGGACAACGGTCTGGCGCCTTGCCAGTGCAGTTCCGCATCAGCCGAGGAAAAGATCGTCCGGCCGATAGCCGTCAGTCCCGTCAGAAGGCCGGATTCTTTCTTCCCCAGCGTCATCTTATTATTCGCTGTCAAAATGACTCCGGCGGCGCCTGTCATTGGGTCATCGAATTCGCGTTATAATAGATGAAAGATAGGAGGCCATTGTGTGCATGTTTTGCGCGGCAATTCCAACAGCAGCGACACTTGGTGTGGTGATGAATTCCAAACAGCGTACGGCGGAGAAAACCGCCCTGGCGGAAGGCAAGCCGTTGCCCCGACGGCGTCTGGCCACTGGGCCCATCACGGCGGGCATGGTCGGGCTGCTGGTGGTGGGGTCGGTTGTCTATCACACGCATTTCCAGGTCTAGTTTCTAAGACAACCCTTGGCTGTCACTTAAGGGCTGGCCCGGCAATTTTTGGGCCAGCCCTTTTGTGTCCACTGGTGTGCCTGCTGCATCCACCAAGGAAATCAAG
>JAYTFQ010000671.1:0-2371 GCA_043734225.1 Anaerolineales bacterium
GCGTCCCAACATCGAATTCGCGGGCCTTTTGTCATTTGGGCGCAAAAAATCTGCGGGAAATTGAATAAATTCACAAACTCTCAGAGTGACAGTCATAGACGGCTGGATAAGCCGGTTTCTCATGTCGCAACACGCTGCACACGCGGTGTGAGCACGCAGGGTGACAGTCCAGCTTATCATGTGTGTCGGACTACTAGAGCGGCAACCGGCCGAGTTGATGGCATCCGCGGCCAGTGCGCAAGGCGGGCGCACACGCCAGTGCGCCCCTACATTTCCGTCAATGCGAACGGTTGCCGCCCTAATCAATGAACACCGGCGGCCGGCGGATAAGGACGATGAGCGACCCCAGGCCGCTGGTTGCGCCAAAAATGACGTTCTGCATACCTGCCTCTCGGCCCTGGTTCGCCGGGCGGGCGCGATCCTATTTCTGAAATTGTGTGCTATCACCAGCCGGACCTGGTGCGCGAATTGGGCACACGGATGGCGCAGAGCCTGAGCAAAAAACGCGGCTAAGCGGATTAGCGGTCAGCTACTGGCCTTGATGGCGGCGGTGCTCGTCGATCTTGCGCTGCAGCGCTTCTTCCTGCTGTTTCAGCTGGGCCAACCGGGCTTCCTCGGCCGCCAGCGGGTTGGCGGGGGCGGGGTGAGGCGGCTGGCCGGGGTGCCGCGCCCGCTCGCGGGCCATCTGGTTGGCGTGGTAGCGCTCGGCGTCCTGGCGCATGGTGTCGTTCAGGCCGGCAGTCGCGGCGGCGTCATAGCCGGCCGCGGCGGGGTTGGCCATGCGGCGCAGCCAGCGCACCAGCAGCACCATCGACGGCACAAACCAGAACAGGCCAAAGAAC
Organism: Anaerolineales bacterium; assembly: GCA_043734225.1. Taxonomy (GTDB): domain Bacteria; phylum Chloroflexota; class Anaerolineae; order Anaerolineales; family UBA6663; genus JAYTFQ01. The sequence goes on from JAYTFQ010000671.1 coordinate 843, forward strand.
ACGGCCCCAATCAGGCCGAAGATCAGGCCGTCAAAGCCGGTGAAGGCCGTCTTCTCCTCGTAGGCATCCGGGTTGTTGGGGTCGTAATAGACCTGCACCGTGCTGCCGATCCTGGTTTTGTCGGGCTTGTTTGGGCAAACGCTGCCCTGCACGGCCACCGGCTCGCCGGCTTTGTCGTGGAACTCGATGCGCGGGCAAAATTCCGACTTGCCATCGTTGCGGACGTGCAGCTCGTATCGGGTGATGGTGCCAGTGTCTAGCTCGGCCTGCGCCAGAAAGACGCGCTCGTCAAAATAGTTTTTCACACCCAGCCCCAGGCACACCAGGGTGACGGCGATCCACAAGCAATGCCAGAGGATCCAGCCCAGCGGCGACATGCCGTATCTGGACGAATAGCGCACGTTGGTGCCTAGAAATTTTGTCGTGGGCATCGCTGGCCTCCTTAACGGCACACCATCGCCACATTTAGCACGCGCAGAGTCTAAGCCTGGCGGGGGACAAGTCAAATGGGCCAAAAGCACCAGTTGTATTTCAGTTTGGGGTAGTTTGATATATCATTCGGCCCACAGCGGGGGAATCAACCCTTACTCAGCCAGAGGCCTGACGCATATGGATCCACAATACGACGTCCAAGATTACCTGTTCGACCTGCGCGGGTACGTGATTATTAAGAACGCCATCCCGCACGACCTGGTTGACCGGCTCAACCTGGCGCTCGACCCGTTTCTGGATATGCAGTACCTGGAGTGGCGGGGGAACGTGCAGCGCTTTGATAACAATGGGAACGCCGGCATCGAGCTGCAGAATATCGTGGAGGGCGGACAGCCCTTCGAGGAATTGATCGACGCCCCCGGCCTGCATGAGCGGCTGGTGCGCTACTGCGGCGAGAAGGACTCATACGTGGAGGGGCTGTTCATCGACGAGTGCTTCGCCTCCATCCGGCGCACGGGCGGCTATTTCCCGTTCCACACCGGCAGCGAGGACGGCGTCATTCGCGGACAGTACCGCTTTGTCAACGGCCATTTCCGCTGCGGGCAGGTGAACATGCTGCTGGCGCTGACCGATATCGGCCCGGGCGACGGCGGCACGATGGTTATCCCCGGCAGCCACAAGGCCAACTTCATTCACCCGGGCGTCGTCCGCGGCTGGGATGAGACCCAGCGCATCGACACGGTGGAAGGCGCGGTGGAAGTGCACCTGAAGCGCGGGGATGCGCTGCTGTTCGTGGATGCCATGTCGCACGGCGCCTCCACCCGCACCAATCCCGGCGAGCGCCGGGTGGTGATCTACCGCTTTGGGCCGCTGTGGGGCAACACACGCTACGGCTACCGCTACTCGCAGGCGCTGCTGGACAGGCTGACGCCGGAGCGGCGCAAGATCTTGCAGCCGATGGCGCCGCGGCTGCCGCCGGGGGGAGGGTAGTTTTAGCAGCTCGCCCTCCCCACTCCGCTTCGCTTCGGGGGACCTTGTCATCCCCCTGGCCCCCATCTCACAAGGGTAGGTTTTTCTGTACCGGCGGCTGTGTTCGC
>JAYTFQ010000672.1:0-3864 GCA_043734225.1 Anaerolineales bacterium
CCCGGGCGCACACGTTTTTCCCAATTTATTTCGAATCAGCGATTTCCTTTTTCATCAGAATCCAGGCGTTGCGCGCATCCGCCACGGAGGACTGATCCTCGATGGTGCTGATGTCGCCGGGGTCACGGTCCAAGGTGACGGCGCGCAGGACACGGCGCATGATCTTGCCGCTGCGAGTCTTGGGCAGGCTGCTGACAATGTGCAGATCGCCGATGACCGCCACCGGGCCCAGCTCATGGCGGACGGTGTCGAGCAACTCCTGCTTGAGCGCGGGAGAGTCCTGGAAGCCCTGACGCAGGACGACGAAGGCCGAGATCACCTCGCCGCGCAGGTCATCCGGCCGGCCAGTGACGCCCGCCTCGGCCACGGCCGGATGGCGCAAAAAGGCCGTTTCGACTTCGATGGTGCCCAGGCGGTGCGAAGCGATCTTGATGACCTCGTCGGCGCGGCCGGCGAACCAGACATAGCCATCGGCGTCGATGTGGGCCGAGTCGCCGGTGGAGTACACGCCCGGAATGCGGTTCCAGTAGTCCTGGTGGTAGCGCTCCGGCTCGCCCCACAGCGTTTGAATCAGGCCCGGAAACGGGCGCTTGAGGGTCATGATGCCCTTGACGCCGGGCGGCACCGGCTGGCCCTCGGGGGTGACGATCTCGGCCTCGATGCCGGCCAGGGGGATGCCGGCCGAGCCGGGCTTGATAGGCAGCATGGCGATGCCATACGGATTGCCAAAGATTGGCCCGGCAGTCTCGGTCTGCCACATGTGATCGATCACCGGCACCCGGTCCTTGAGCACCGTTTTCTGCAGCCATTCCCAGGCCGGGGCATTGAGCACCTCACCGGCGCAGAACAGGCGCTCCAGCGAGGCCTGGCTGTAGCGCGCGGCGTGTTCTGCGCCGGTGCGCATGAGCAGCCGCACAGCGGTCGGGGAGGTGAACACGCTGGTCACGCCAAACTCTTCCACCGCCTGCCAGAGCATGCCCGGATCGGGATAGTCCAGCGCGCCCTCATAGGCCAGCGTGGTGCAGCCGGCCAGCAGCGGCGCGTAGACAATGTAGCTGTGGCCGACCACCCAGCCGATATCGGAGGTGGACCACCAGACATCGGTGGGCCGCAGCCCGAACACCCAGCGCGCCATGCTGTGGATGTAAACGGCATAGGCGCCATGGGTGTGGACGGCCAGCTTGGGTTTGGCTGTAGTGCCAGAGGTGGCCAGGATGTAGGCCGGGGCGTTGGCTTCCAGCGGCACGTGCGCCCCGCTCTGCCCCTGACCGCGCGTCAGGAACTCGCTCCAGGTGAGGTCGCGGCCGGGCGAAAGCGCCGGCGGCGCGCTGCTGCGCGGCAGCAGCACCACGTGCTCCACCGCGTGCTCGCCGCCGCCCAGGGCATCATCCACGATTTGTTTGAGTTGGACGTCCTTGCCCTTGCGGTAGGTGACATCGGCCGTGAACACCAGCCGCGAACCGCTGGCGCGTACCCGGTCGCCGAGCGCGCCGGCGCCAAAGCCGGCGAAGACCACCGAATGGATGGCGCCGATGCGGACCGTGGCCAGCATGAGCATGATGGCCTCGGGACAGGTGGGCATGTAGATCGTCAGGCGGTCGCCCACGCCCAGGCCCAGCCCGCGCAGCGCGGCGGCGATGCGCTCCACCTCATGCGCCAGCTGGGCATAGGAGTAGGCGCGGCGCTCGCCGCGCTCGTTGAGATAGATCAGCGCGGTGTGGCCGCCCCAGCCGCGCTGCAGGTGCACATCCAGGCAGTTATAAGCCAGGTTGGTCTGGCCGCCGCCGAACCAGCGAAAGTTAGGGAAGTCCCACTCAAAAACGTGGTCCCAGGGTTTGAACCAGTGCAACTGGCTGGCTGCCTCGGCCCAGAAATCGTCGGGGTGTTCGCGCGCATCCTGCAGCCAGCGCTTCACCAGCGGGTTCACCAGATCGACATCAGACATGGTCATGGCCCTTTCGTTTGCCGCCCCAGCACTACTGCCGCACAGTGCCGATTATAGGTCCGCCGCGTCAGAACGGTCTGACGGCGCCGAGAGCACCCGGCGCGGCAGGCCGATGATCAAGGCCAGCGGACCGAGCAGCAGCAGCCACATGGTTACGGGCAGGCCCGCCGATTGGGCCACCCAGCCCAGCACGGCCGGCGTGGCGCCGGCCACCAGCGAGAAAGCCGAGTCGATGGTCATGACCGTGCCGGATTGGCCGGGCAGCGCGGAATAAAGCTGGCCCTTGAGGATGGCGTACCAGCCAGCGTTGCCCAGCCCCATCAGGGCCAGCAACACCAGCTTGGCGCCGTACGACGGGACGAGCAGAAACACCGGAAACAAAACCAGCATGACCACGGCGCTGTAGCGCAAATAGGTGAGGCCGCGCACGCGTTCGAGCAGCGGGATGAGCAGCGCATCGCCCAGCAGGCCCACGCCCGACCAGACCGCCACCGAGGTGCCGGCCAGGGCCGGGCTGACCTTGACCACGTCCACGAAATACAGGGCCAGGAAGCCCAGCAGCACGTCGAGCATGAAGTCGGAAAAGGCCAGCAGCACCAGCCAGCGCAGCACATCCGGCCGGCGGGCGGCGCGAATGGCTTGCTTGACGCCGTCGCGCAGGCTTTGCGGCGCTTCGTCGTCCTCGGTCGGCTTGCGCCGATGGCGCAGTTGGACCAAAGCCGCCAGGGTAAGCGCCAGGCTGAGCGGCACCAGGGCCACAAAGGCGCCGCGCCAGGACACGCCCAGCCAGACGGCCAGGCCCAGCAGCAGCGGGCCGGCGACCACGCCCACCGAGCCGGCCAGCGTCCAGCGCGCCATCAGGTGCTCGTGGCGGCTGGGGTCGTGGTCCATCAGGCTGGATTGGGACAGGCTGACGAAGGCGCCGGAGGCGGGGTAGAACACGATGGAGGCGATCATCAGCACCGCAAAGCTGGGCGCCAGGCCAAACAGCACCAGGGCCAGGGTGAACAAAACGCCGCCGCCCACGATCAGCAGCCAGCGCTTCCAAACGTCGCCAAGGATGCCCAGCACCGGCTCGATGAAGGCGGCCACCAGGTTGGGCACGCCCAGCAGCAGGCCGATTTGAGCGTAGCTCAGGCCCAGGTCGCTGCGAATGAGCGGCCAGGCCGCCTCGCGCGCGCCGAAGACCAACTCGTCGAGGAACTCGATGGCCAGCAGGGTGAAGACAAACACCACGGCGCCGCGCAGCAAATTCCGGGCCGGAAGTTTGACAGCAGAATGGGGGGCAGACATGACAACACCTCTCGTCTCAGTTCAGCGGCGAATACAATGCGAACTCAAGACGAGCGGCGGCGGCGCGCGGCTGGGAGCAGCGCTTAGGAACTAACGGGGCGGGTGAAACAGATCGAACATGCCGATATTATACACTGCGAAAGAATTGCACCGCGGAGCGCGCAGAGTGCGCGGAGAAGAACAACAAAATGCAAACAGCCGAAAAAAGAACAGAGCGACGGGCCGCGATGAAATGACTGGCGTGCTTGAAACCGTTGCGATAAGAAGTTGGACCCAGACGTGTGCACACACACGCTCGGATCTCAACGGGCGCGGCAGGGGGCATGGTTCAAAGCGCCCGCCAACCATGGCTTTCTCAAGAACGGCAAGCTCACGGGGCCGGAGCGCCACAGGCGGTTGAAACCGCAGCAACGAAGGCACAACCCAAAACTGCGTTGGGGCAGGTGAGCTCGCCTGCGCGGGCTAGTTGCGCTTATTGGCGGTTGGCGTAGCCGCCTGACCCGACTTTGAGAAAGCCATAGCCCGCCAATCAGGGCTTTCTTAAAGTCGGGCCAGGGGGGAGTTGAAGCAAATGACCTTCTTCGGTAGATTTGGGGTATCACCGCCCAATTCAACCGAGGAAGGTC
>JAYTFQ010000673.1:0-2863 GCA_043734225.1 Anaerolineales bacterium
ACAGCAGCGAGCTTCCGGTGCGCTCGGCCAGGGCCAGCAGCAGCCGCGCCATCGCTTCCGGCAAACGCGTGGCGGCCAGCGCGTCGTCGCCGGCCGGCAAAGGCAGGTCGGGGTAGCGCTCGCGCAGCTCCGGCAGCAGCCGGCCAAGCTCGGCCAGCCAAACGTCGGCCAGCAAATCCTCAGGCGCGTTGATTTCGGCCAGGCGCACCCGCAGCGCGTCAACCAGCGTCTGATAGGGCAAACGTCCGCCGGCCTCGTAGGCGCGGCCGCTGAGCACCTCGGCGCCCTGCGCGCCGGCCCAGGCGGCAAATTCCTGGGCCAGCCGCGTTTTGCCAATGCCGGCCTCGCCCTGAATGACCACCACTTGCGGCGTCGTGGCGCGCAGCGCCTCCGCCAATTGGCGATGCTCCTCCAGGCGGCCAGTGAAGGGCAATTGTTCGGGGAGGGGACCGCCGGGCGTGGGCGTTGCCGGTTCGGCCGGCGCCTGACGGGCGCTGCCGCGACGCGCCAGTTCGGCCAGTTGGACGGTCTCACGGCTGGGCGGCAGGCCCAACTCCTCCGCCAGGCGGGCGCGAGCGGCGTCGAAGGCTTGCAGCGCGCCGGCCCGGTCGCTGGCGGCCAGGTGCATCTGCATCAGCCGCTGCCAACTGGCCTCGTTCAGGGGGTCGTGCTGGGTCCAGCGGCGCGCCGTGTTCAGCCCGGCCGGGTATTGGCGCTCGTCCAGTTGCCGGTGCGAGAGCCGGTTGAGGGTCTCGCTCAGCAGTTCGTGGCAGTGCTCACGCTGCGCCGCCGCCCAGGCCTCGAACGCCGGCGCTCCGGCCGGTGAGAACCCGGCCAGGAATTCGTCGCGATAAACCTCGGCCGCGGCTGGCAGCGCGGCCAGATCGGACTGAGTGGCGGCGGCTTCCAGGATGCGCGTGTCGAGCTGGTCGTTGGGGGCCAGAGTGAACTGCAGGTGGTCGCCGTCGGTCTGCAAGCGGTTGGCCGCCTGGCCGAGCCCGCGCCGCAGATAGGCCAGCGTGGTGCGCAGCGCGCCCCGGCCGGCCGCACTGTCCTCTTCCGGCCACAGTAGAGCCAGCAGGCTCTCGCGCGCCACGGGGCGATTTTCCACGGCCAGGTAAGCCAGAACGGCCAGCGCTTTGCGCGTGGCCAGGTGGATGGGTTGTCCGTCGAGTGTGAGCTGGGGAGCGCCAAACAGGTTGAGCGTCAGGCGGGTCATTTATCACGCCCCGGTCGCGCGGCTGGCTGGCATTATAGCGATTTTAACACGCCGGGCGTGTAATCTGGCGCCATATCCAAAACGTTGCGGCCACGCTCAGGCGGGCCACACACTTCAGTGTTCACTCAAAAGGAGATCGAACATGTCTTCCATGGCTGTGGCGCTTCCCATTCTTCCCGGCAAGACCGCCGAGTGGCAAAAGCTGATCGGCGACCTGACCAGCCAGCGGCGCGGCGAGCTGGACGGCTTCCACCGGCGCTTTGGCTTCACGCGCGCCAACTGGTACCTGAACCAGACCCCGGGCGGCGATGTGGCGATCGTGGTGCTGGAAGGGCCGAACGCCGAGGCGGGCTTCGGCCAGTGGGCCATGTCGCAGGATCCGTTCGACGTGTTTTTCAAGCGCGAAGTGGGGGCGCTGTATGGCATCGACTTCAGCCAGCCGCCGGCCGGCCCCGCGCCCGAGATGGTGTACGAGTATCGCTCGGATAACGGGCACGCCTGAGGTCGCCAGCGACGATCCAAGAAACGTTGTCCCCAAAGGGCAGCGGGCAGTCGATGAAAACGACTGCTCGCTGGCCTTTGGGGTGCCTACAGCAAACTCTCTGATTCAAGGCTGGCTATTGCGTCGCGCACCACCTGCACACTGCGGCGCAGCGCGGCCGACTCGGCCTCGGTGAGGGCGGGGTGCAGGGTGTGCAGGATGCCGGCGCCGCCGACCAGATGCGGGAGCGAGGCGGTGACGTTGGCCACGCCGGCGATCTCGGCCTGGGGGGTGCAAACGGTGAGCAGGGCGCGCTGGTCACCCAGCACGGCGGCCGTCAGGCGGGCCAGGGCGCTGCCGATGCCGTAATAGGTGGCGCCTTTGCCGCGGATGATGACTTCGGCGGCGCGGCGCACCCGTTGGTCGATGTCCTGGCGCAGGCCATCTGAAAAATCCAGCCCGCGCTGGCGGCAGAATTCTTCCAGCGGCAGGCCGGCCACGGCCACCTGCGACCAGGTGAGCACTTCGGAATCGCCGTGTTCGCCTAGCACGTAGGCGTGGATGTGCTGCGCGTCCACGTCCAGGTGCGCGCCGAGCAAGGTGCGGAAGCGGGCCGTGTCGAGCATGGTGCCCGAGCCAATCACCCGGCTGCTGACCACGCCGTGGGCGGCGGCGTAGTGGGCGGTCAGATGCGTCATGATGTCGACGGGATTGGTGGCCACCACCAGCAGCGCCTGAGGGGCGTGCCCGGCGATACCGTTGACGATGTCGCGAAAGATGGCAGCGTTGCGGCCCAACAACTCCAGGCGGGTCTCGCCTTGTTTCTGGTTGGCGCCGGCGGCGATGATCACCACCTGGCTGCCGGCCAGATCGGCGTAGTCGCCGGCGCGGATCGTGAAGGGATGGGCAAAGGGGACGGCGTGCAGCAGGTCGTTGGCTTCGGCCTCAGCCCGGGCGGCGTTTTTGTCCACCAGCACAATCTCGCGCCCCACGCCGCGCATCACCAGCGCATACGCCGTGGTGGCGCCCACCAGTCCGCTGCCAACGATGCCGATCCTCATGCTGGCATTATAAACTTAGTTCGCCACGGCTCGGCCGCGGATGGCGCGGCAAGGAAGTTTTAGCCGAATGAGATGCGGGGCCCGACGTTGGTCGGGCCCCGC
>JAYTFQ010000674.1:0-8019 GCA_043734225.1 Anaerolineales bacterium
GGAAGGTCTTTCGCTGCAAGGCGTCCCAGCCAGCGGACCGCGCGGCATGATCGTCGAGCGCGATGTGCGCGCCCATCTGGCGCAACTGCCGGCCGCACCTCCAGTCGTCGAAACCGTGACCACGCCGCTGCCAGCAGTCATTCAGCATGTGGCCCTATCCGCCAGGCGCCGAACCATTTCCCGCCGTCTTCAAGCCAGTCAACAAGCCACCACACCGGTGACCCTCACGCGCGATGTGGATGCCACCGAGCTGGTCGCCCTGCGCGAACGCCTGCTGCTCGATCTGGCCGGCCAGGGCGTGCGCCCCACCTATACCGACTTCCTGATCAGCATCGTCGCGCGCTGCCTGCGGCGCCATCCCACGTTCAATGGCACGTTTGACGGTGAGCAGTTGGAGCTGCACGATGCGGTGCACATGGGCCTGGCGGTAGATACGGATCGTGGCCTGTTGGTGCCGGTGCTGCACAACGTCGAGCGCCAGGGTCTGGCGGCCCTGGCCGGCCAGCGCGGCGCTGTGGTGCAGCGAGCGCTGGCTGGCACGCTGGCGCCGGATGAGATGGCGGGCGGCACTTTTACGCTGACCAACCTGGGCGCACTGGGGATAGACGCCTTCACCCCCCTGCTCAACCCTCCCCAAATCGCCATCCTGGGGCTCGGGCGGATCCGCCCGGTCGCCGGCCCGGTCGGCAACACGATCGGCCTGCGCCAGGCGATGTTCCTATCCCTGACGTTCGACCACCGCGCCGTGGATGGGGCCCCCGCCGCGCGCCTGCTGGTGGATATTGCCGGGCTGGTCGAACAACCTGAGCGGGTTTGGCTGTAAATGAGCGGCGGGGCGTCCGGTTGATCGAGTAACCGGACGCCCCGCTGGTGTGCAACTGCCATGCAGTCTGTCTGCGAAGCCCTTATCCCCCCAGAATGGCCTCCGACGGCCCAGCGAACACTTCTTCTTCGTCGGGTGTGCCGCGCAGGAATGAGAAACGCGGCTCCGAGGTGTCCGGGGTGCTGTAGGCGTTGTTGTAGAAACCACGCAGCCGGTCGACGGCCTGCCGGCTCCAGGCCACCAATTCATCGCGATACTCTGGCTTGGAGTCAGTGAAATGCCGGATCCAGCGTGTCGCCAGCCGTACATGCGTCAGTTCGTCGGCCTGGAGGTAGTCACACAGTTCGGCGATACGGGCATGGCCGTCCGCTTCAGCATGTTGACGCCACTCGGCCAGGGTGGGGATCAGGTTGCGCTCGCCCCAGCTATTGGTCACCGTCAGCCGGCGCAGTGGATCGCTTTCGTTCTGCATCCACCACCAGGCCACCGGCCAGGGGCCATACCCCAGCGTGGCGCCCAACTCTTCCTCGCAGACTTTCGCCACCACCTCGATGTGCCGGGCTTCGTCCCACATCTGATGGGCCAGCTCCATCCGCATCTCCCAAGGCAAATCGGGGAACTCGGCCACCATCTTGCCAATGCGGTCGGTAGTATCGACTTCACCATACAGCAATTGGTGAAACTGGTCTCGAAACCAGTCCAGCGACCACTTATCGCGGGCCGAATACGCAGCCGCGAATTTGGCCGGGTCGTCGCTGAACCAGAACGGCGCTTCCACCGCCAGGTGCTCCAACGGCGGGCAAGTCTTGGTATAGCGATAGGCGCGCCCGCTGCGGCGCCGCCGCGGCTGGGGCTTATCGGCCTCGCGCGCGCTGTGAAAGGTCAGCCAGTGCGACTCGATGCCCTGGCCGGTTACCCCGCCAGAGGCCACCAGCAACGCCTCCAACTCAGCCTGCACATCCAGCGCGCGCCGGTGCTCGGCGGGGTCTCTGGCCAGGGTTTCCAGCACCGCCTGGCCCCAGGCCACATGCGATTGACCCACGGCGGCCAACTGCCGCAGCAGGCGCACGGTGGGCGTGTCGGCCAGCGGATCGGTGGCATCGGCATGATAGACATAGCTGCTGACCAGATGGGGCGCGAGCACCCGGTAGACGGCCGTCAGCCGGGACACAACGTCCGGCAGGTTCCACACCTGCTCACACAGGCGGGCAAACTCGTCACTGCCCGGCTCCTGGCTATCGTGCTGCGAGCGCAGCTGCTCCAGCCGCTCACCCAGGCGCTCGGCGGCCTGGGCGTGATCGTAGACGTGATAGCCAAAGGTGGCCTTCAAGGCCAACTGGGGTGTGGTGTGCGACCAACCAGCCAGCATCTCCATCAACTGAATTTCGAGATAGCGGTAATTCGCCAGGCGCTGCGAGTTCTCGCGCACGGTGAAGCGTCCGCCAAATTCCCGGCGGTCAACAATGGGCATGTCGGCCTCCTATCATGAGCCTGGATGATTTTCCGCATGCGAACCGCGCGGCCCGCGCCGCAATATTTCGCTCGCCATAAAAGAAGTGTATCCTATTTCCAAATCCACACGCAAAGGAATGACAATGCGCACTATTGATTTAGACGGCGCCTGGTCGGTCAGACCGGAGCCTTTTGCCTGCATCGGTATGGACGGCCTGGCGCAAGTGGCGCTGGCACAGGCGGGCTGGCTGCCGGCGCAGGTGCCAGGTGAGATCCACCTGGACCTTATCCGGGCCGGTCAAATGCCGGAGCCGAGCATCAGCACAAATATGCCCGAATGCCGCTGGCCGGAAACCAAATCCTGGTGGTATCGCACGACCTTCACGCTCGAGCCCGATTTCCTGGCGTATGAGCGCCAGGAACTAATCTTTGACGGCCTGGATTTATATGCGCAGGTGTTTGTGAATGGCCAATTGGCTGGTGAGGCTTGCAACGCCTTTGTCCCGGCCATTTTCGATGTCAAACGCTGCCTACGCGCTGGCGCGAACGAGCTGGTAGTGCGCCTGACCGTGGGGAGCGAGCTGGCCAAGGACGCTGTAGCCCTGCCAGAACAGGCTGGGGTCTCGAATCAGGGTGAGGTCGCGCCCGGAGAAATCCCCAACCCCATGCAGCCCGGCAACCTGACGGGCCACCGCTTATGGGCCGGCCGCAAGTGGCTGCGCAAGCCCCAGTTCAGCTATGGCTGGGACTGGGTGGATGCGCTGCCGAACATCGGCATCTGGCGCAGCGTGCACCTGGAAACGCGAGCGCACGCAATTCTGCACGACGCACGCCTTGACACACGCCTGCAGGACGGGCATGTGTTTCTGGACTTGACAGCCGTAATAGAGAACATCCACCCGTGGAGCGAGCGCGCCTGCGAGCTGGTGCTGGAGATTCAGCCGCCGCAGGGCGGCGCCGTGATCCGGCACGCTTACCGCGTGGCTGCCCTGCCCGGCCGGAACACAGTCGAAGACAGCTTTGAAATTCCTGAGGCGCGGCTGTGGTGGCCGAATGGGATGGGCGCGCAGCCGCTGTATGCGGTGACAGCCACGGTGCGCGATTCCGCTGGAACGGTCTGCGACCGGCTCGAATTTGCCATTGGCCTGCGCACCATCGATATCGACCGGTCACCGCTGGCGGAAGGCAGCCGGTTCTGTGTGCGCGTTAACGGCCAGGCGGTGTTTTGTCACGGAGTCAACATCGGCCCCCACGACGCCATCCTGGCGCGGATCTCGGATGAGAAATATGCAGCGCTGGTGGCTGAGGCCCAGGCGGCCAATATCAACATGATCCGCATCAACGGCTGCTCGATTTACGAGGGTCAGGCGTTTTATGACGCCTGTGATCGGGCCGGGATATTGGTCTGGCAAGATTTCATGTTTACCGCCGCTAACTATCCGGCCAATGATCGTGAATTCTATGAGCAGGTGCGCGCCGAGATCGAAAAGGTCGTCCTCAGTTTGCGCCACCACCCCAGCATCGCCTTGTGGTGCGGCGACAATGAGACCATCTGGTGCTTCGCGGAATGGCCCAAGAAATTCACGCTGCCGGTCAACACCCTGGGCGTGGAATTCCCAACGCTGCTCATTCCTGACCTGTGCCATGCCCTCGATCCGCGCCGGCCATATTGGCTCAGCTGCCCGGCCGGGGGAGAGTATCCTAATTCCGAGCTGGAGGGCGACTGTCATTGGTGGTGGCCGGCCACAATGCACCCGGACATGCAGCGCCGAATTCACCACGAGGTCTATGACGAGTGCCGCGCCCGCTTTGTGAGTGAATATGGCGTGATTGGCCCGTGCCATCTGGATTCGATCGGCGAGTATCTGGGGCCGGACGAGCTGCACCCGGGCAGCCCCGGTTGGCAACTGCACACAAATACCTTTGAAAAGGAAACTGTGCCGGCGGCCATTCGGCTGCACTATGCCGAGCCGGACACACTGAGCGTGGCCGACTACGTGCTCTATGGGCAGATGTTCCAGGCCATTATGCATGGCCACGCCATGGAGGCGCTGCGTTTCCGCAAAGACGATCCGGTGGATGATTGCCAGGGGGCGCTGATCTGGTCATATTCCGACTGCTGGGGCGAAACCGGCTGGTCGATACTGGACTACTATCTGCGCCGCAAGGCCAGCTACTACTGGTTTCGGCGGGCGTGCGCGCCGCTCAAGATCATCGTCCGCCAGCGCCAAGACGCGCTGGTGACGCGCATTGTCAACGACAACTTGCAGCCGTTTGCCGGCGCAGTTGAGGCCGGCTGGTGGCGGCTGGACGGCAGCCAGCGCGATGTGGCAATATGGCCGGTAAGCGTGGCCGCCAACAGTATGCTGCAAGTGGCATCGGACCCGCTGCCGCAGGCGGAGCAGCGCGATCCCCGCCACTGGCTGTATGCGGCCGTGCTGCGCGGAGCAAATGGCGCCGCCATCGACCAATCCATCTGGACGCTGCGGCCGCACCGCGAATTGGCTTTGGCCACAACCGACATTCGGGTCCTGCCCATAGCCGGCGGCAGGTGGGAAATCTCGAGCCCGGTTTACTGTCACGGCGTGCACTTCGAAGACCACGGGCACGCCTTGCTCTCGGACAACTGGTTTGATCTCCTGCCGGGTGTCGCCGTGGCTCTGACCGGGCCGGCGCAGGCGGACATCGATGGCGCCGCGTTTCGCGCGGTCGCCGGGATACCCAGAGCGCGATAAACCCTTGGCGCCGCGCTGCAATAACCGTGTCAGCTCTCAATCGCCGTTATCTGGTTGAATCGTCAATCCATGGCATTCGATAAACAGACTGGCAACGCTTCGCAGCAGAGAAACTTCATCCGCTTTCTGGCCTTCGCCCGGCCTTATCTGAGATTCGTGGCGGCCGCGGCAGTTGGCGGCATCGTCAAATTCGGTGTGCCGCTGCTGGTGCCGCAGGTCACGCAATATCTATTAGACGATGTGTACCTCAACCCCGCGCTCAGCGTCGACAGCAAGATCCGCGAGCTCGTCATTTACATCGGCGGCATGGTGCTGCTCTTCATCTTCTTTTGGGCGCCGCTCACGTATGTGCGCCACTACTACGCCGGCAAAGCCAGCCAGAGCGCCGTCTTTGATCTGCGCAGCGCCCTGTACGACCACGTGCTGCGTCTATCGGCCTCCTTCTTTGACCGCAACAAATCCGGCGCGCTGGTCTCGCGCATCGTCGGCGATGTTGAGCTAGCGCAGGACCTGATCGGCAGCGCGCTTACCGATACCTGGATGGACTTTATATCCCTGGTGCTGATCCTCTTCTTTCTGCTGCGCATTCAGCTCGGCGTCAGTCTGGCCGCGCTGGTCACGTTCCCGATCTATATCTACTTCTTTCGCAAATCGCAAACCGACTTGCGCCGCTCGAGCCTGCAGGTCCAGGAAGGCATGGCGACTTTGGCCGGCAACATCCAGGAAAAGATCGCCGGCAACCGCGTCGTTCGCTCCTTTGCCCAAGAAACCCACGAGCAAAAACGGTTCCATAGCGATTCGGAGAATCTGTATTCCATTGCCATGCGCCGCATCTACCTGCAAAGCGTGAATGTCGTAATCACCACGCTCCTGACCTACCTGGCGCCGCTGATCGTCACGTTATATGGCGGCTATCAGGTCATCCTGGGGCATCTCACCATCGGCGAATTTGTGGCCGTCGGCATGTACCTGCCCCCGCTGTATACGCCCTTGCAGCGTTTCGCGCAGCTCAACATTGTCTTTTCCAACTCGATGGCGGCGGTGGATCGCGTTTTCGAGCTTATGGATCAAGAATCCGAGGTCCACGACCGGCCGGATGCGGTTGAGCTGCAGACCGTGGCCGGGCGGGTGGTCTTCGCCGAGGTTGACTTTGCCTATCACCATGTGCACGAGCCCGGGCCAATCCTGCGCAACATTTCCTTTGTCGCCGAACCGGGCCAAAAAATCGCACTGGTCGGTCCCAGCGGCGCGGGCAAGAGCACCGTCGTCAGCCTGATCCCGCGTTTCTACGACGTGGATGCCGGCTGCGTCAGCATTGACGGCCACGACGTCCGCGCCATCAGTTTGAGCTCGCTGCGGCAGCACGTGGGCATGGTCCTGCAGACCCCGATTCTATTCAGCGGCTCGGTGCTGGACAACATCCGCTACGGCAAACCATCGGCCACCTTTGAGGAAATCATTGCCGCCTGCCGGGCGGCCAACGCCTATGACTTCATTTCTAACATGCGGGACGGGTTCGACAGCGAAGTCGGCGAAGGCGGCGCCTTGCTCTCTGGCGGCCAGAAACAGCGGATCACTATCGCCCGGGCCTTCCTCAAAGATCCGCGCATTCTCATCCTTGACGAAGCGACTTCCGCGCTGGATTCGGAATCGGAAAGGCTCATTCAGGCGGCGCTGGACCGTCTGATGGAGAACCGCACGACCTTTATCATCGCCCACCGCCTATCGACGGTCAAACACGTCGATTGCATCCTGGTCATGGAAAATGGGCGCATCGTCGAAGCCGGGACACACACGGCGCTCTTGCGCGCCGGCGGCCTGTATCAGCGCCTATACGGTTAAGCGCCGATCACCCTGCGCTGGAAGCGATGAACATGCGTCGTGTGAAAAACCCAGAGAGCACGACGGGCGTGGCCCGCTGATGGTGACACACACCGAGGCGCGTATCTGGCGCCTGCTGTATCTGGAAATTATGTGGTCGTCCGTGCTGGGTGGCATCACGGCCTTCAACGCCGTTTATCTGCTGTGACTGGGGGGCACCAACTTCGATGTGAGCCTGAACACCGCCCTGCCCTCCCTGGGCGCAGTTTTGATCTCGGTGCCGGCCGGGCATTTTTTGCAATCGCGCGCCCACCCCGGCCGCTGGACACTGCTCTGTCTGGCTATCTATTGGACCGGGTTTTTGCTGCTGGGCGCGGTGCCCCTGGTGCATATCGGCGGGCTGACGGCCAGCCTGCTGGCGGTCATCCTGTTGTTCACGGCCAGCCTGTCGGCGCAGATCTTTTCAGTCGGCATCTAACCGCTGTTGGGCGAGATGGTCTCCGAGCAGCAGCGCATTCGGGTGTTTTCGATGCGCGCGATTATCAACGCCTGCGTGCTCAGCCTGGTGACGTTTATTGTTGGCCAATGGCTCAGCCGGACACCCTTCCCATTCAATTATCAGGTGGCCTACGTGGTGGCCTGGGTGTGCGGCATGATAAGCCTCACGCACCTGATCCTGGCCAGCCGCGCGCTGGGGACGCGGGCCGCCATGAAGCCCGCCCCGGCGGCTGGCGTGCCAGGCCCGTGGCGATTGTGGCCGGCTGACCTGGCCCAGCAGCCGGATTTTGTGCATTTCACACTCAACAGCCTGCTGCACAACCTGGCGCTGTGGCTGGCCGGGCCGCTCTATGTGCTGTACTTTGTGCGCCAGCTCGGCGCGACCGACGCCTGGCTGGGGCTGTATGCCACCGTGACCAGCCTGAGCACGATCGTGGGCCTGCTGTTCTGGCAGCGGGTGGCAGAACGCATACGCGAGGCAGGCACCGTGCGCCTGACCGTCATCAGCGTGGGCTTCATGCCGCTCTTGGCCGGACTGATACCGAACCTGGGCGGCATGCTGGTGTTAACAGCGATCAATGGGTTCTTTACGGCGGGAATTACCATCAGCACCATCAATGTCATGCTGAAGACCCTGCCTGAGGACCGCCAGCCACAGTTTATGGGCTTGTACACGGCTGCGCTAAACGC
>JAYTFQ010000675.1:0-4085 GCA_043734225.1 Anaerolineales bacterium
GCTCCGCTCGCCCCAGCGTCCCGTTTTTGGGCTGAATTACTCGTGCCCGCGCCGGTCAAAGAGGTGATGCTCGACGGCGTAGGTGGCCAGCTCCACCCGGTTGGAAAGCTGGAGCTTTTCGAGAATGTTGCTGACGTAGTTGCGCACGGTCTTCTCGCTCAGGCTGAGCTGGCGGCCGATCTCGGCGTTGGTCTTGCCGCGCGACAGCTCGGCCAGCACATCCTGCTCGCGGGCGGAGAGATCGCGGAAGGCGTCGTCATCCGCGCGGCGCTCGGCGGCGCGCACGCGCTCCAGCAGCCGAGCCGTGGTCAGCGGGTCCAGCAGGGCTTCGCCGCGCGCGGCGGCGGCAATGGCGCGCAGCAGATCGGCATTGCCCACCTGCTTGAGTACATAGCCCACGGCGCCGGCGCGGATGGCGCGCACCACCAACTCATCATCGGCGAAGGAGGTGAGCATCACCACCTTCACCGCCGGAAAGCGCCGGCTGATCTGAGCGGTGGCCTCGATGCCGCCTTCGCCCGGCATGCGAATGTCCATCAACACCACATCCGGCGCAAGCTGCTCCACCGCAAGGAGGGCCTCGGCGGCGGTGCCGGCCTCACCCACCACCTGCAGGCCGGACTGCTCGTCGATCAGCGTCATCAGCCCCAGCCGCACGATGGCATGATCATCCACCAGCAGCACCCGAATAGTGGTCATCGCTCGCCCGCCCAGGGGATGTTCAATTTCACAATCACGCCCTTGCTGGGCGCGCTGCTCAGCTCCAGCGTGCCGTCCAGCAGGCGGGCGCGGTCGCGCATATTGCGCAGGCCGTAACCGGCCGGGCCATCGGGCGGCAGGCCGATGCCGTTGTCCTGAATGCCGATCACCAGCCGCCCATCTGGCCGGCTGGCGGAGATACTGACGCGGCTGGCGCGGGCATGGCGGGCGACGTTGGCCAGGGCTTCGCGCACGATCGAGAGCACGTGATTGGCGCGCAGCGGCGACAGCGCTTCGTCGGCGGGCAGGTCCAGGGTCAGATGGATGTCCAGCAGTGAGCCGAAGCTGGGATCGGCCGCCAACTGCCGCAGCGCTTGATCGAGCGGCAAGGCCGCCTCCGCGCTAGGAGAGGCGCGCAGTTCGCCCAGGTTGCGGCGCAGATCGCCGATGGCATCGTTGAGCACAGCCAGCGCCTTGTCCAGGCGCGGGGCGGCGGGGCTGTCTTCGGCCACCTGATGGCGGGCGGATTCGACCAGCAGGCCGGCGGTGTAAACGGTCTGGATGGCGCCGTCGTGCAGGTTGCGGCCCAGCCGCTCACGCTCGGCGGCCAGGATCTGCTGCTGCTCCATGGCTTCGATCAGGCGAGCAGTTTCCACTTCAAACACCTCCAGGGCGCGAATGATGCTGATGGCCAGCACCAGGCCGATGAGCGAGCGAAAGACCAGCGGCGGCACGCCCAGGGCCGCCTCGAAAGTGGTGGAATTCAGAACACTGCCGGGCCAGAAGGTGACATCCGGAGGGATGAGGCCGGCCATGAGCGCGTAGCCGGCCAGCGCAATGCCGCCAATGCGCAGGGTGTTCACGATGTGCGGCACGTTGAGCGGCGCGATACGCTCCCGGGCCTGGCGCCGCAAGCCGAAGGCGGCCAGCAGCCCGGCCGGAAAGGCGATGAAGTAGCGCGCCAGGGCGTTGGCGGTGCGGTACCAGACGGTCAGGTCCGGCAGCAGCGGCAGCAGAATGAAGAAGATGACAAACAACCAGGCCACGAACACCCCCGCGCTCAGGCTGTGAAGCCAGCGGCCGCGCCCGGCTGGCCGCAGCACGGCCACGCCGAATTCCAGCAGGCAGGCAAATGAGCCGCCCAGCAGAACCAACTGGACGATGGTCAGCGCGACGATGCCGGCGTGGCTAACATAGGCCCGCTGGATGGGGATGAACAAGTCACCCCACTCTTGCAGACCGTGGAGCAGCCCGAAGGCGGCCAGCCAGGACAGGCTGCGGGCCAGTTCCAGCCGGGAGTAGCGGCGCGACTGCAGGGCGATGGCCAGACCCAAGACGAAGAAGACCAGGCCATAGCCGAACAGAAACAGCTCGCGGTTGAGAGTGAAGATTTCGCGGATGAATGCCATGCGCGGCGCCTCCGAAGTTGATTCTACCCCCGAGCGCAAATCGGGTGCACCCGCGCGGGCGCGACAGAGACAGCATTGAAATCTTATTCGCTTGCGCATATACTCTTCCTCCCCATGACCACCGACCAGCCCCCCACCCTGGACGCTGTGCTGCGCCGGCGGGCCGCCGAGCTGCCCGACCACGTCGTTTACCGGTTCCTGGCCGACGGCGAAACTGAAAGCGAAGCGTGGACGTATGCCGCGCTGGACCGCAAGGCGCGGGCGCTGGCCGTGCGCTTATTGTCGCTGGGCCGGCCGGGCGAGACCGTGCTGCTGTTGTACGAAACCGGGCTGGAGCCGCTGGCCGCTTTCTTCGGCTGCCTTTCGGCCGGCATGCTGGCCGTGCCGCTGGCCGCCCCCCGCCCACGCCAGCCGTTGGCCGCCCTGGCGGCCGTGGCAGCCGATGCCGGCGCGAGCGTGGTGCTCACCAGCCAGGCGCTGCTGGCCCGCCACGCCGCCGACCCGGCCGTGGCACACTTGCGCTGGCTGGCCACGGATGCCCTGCCGGTGGATGACGCGGCCGCGGCCGGCTGGCAGCCGCCGGCCACCCGCGCCACGGACGCCGCCGTGCTGCTGTATACCTCCGGCTCCACCAGCCAGCCCAAGGGTGTGATCCTCAGCCACAAAACATTGTGGGGGCCAACCTTCCAGATGCCCGAGGGCGTCGATCCCGAATGGACGCTCAACGGGATTGGCTGGATGCCGCTGCATCATTTGTCCGGGCTGAACATCGCCCTGCTGCCGCTGCGGGTGGGCCGCGGCACCGAGGTGCGCCTGCCGGCGGAGCGGGTGACCGCTCAGCCGCTGGTGTGGCTGCGCGCCATCTCGCGCTACCGGGCGCTGCTGGCCGGCGGGCCGAACTTTCTGTTTCAGGCCTGCGTGGACCGGGTGACGCCGGCCGAGCGCGCCGGGCTGGACCTGAGCCTGTGGATGTTTGCCCCGTGCTTCTCCGAGCCCATCCGCGCGGAAACCCTGGAGCAATTCATTGCCGCCTATGAGCCGGCCGGTTTTCAGCCGTGGGCGTTTCTGCCCAACTACGGGCTGTCGGAGCTGCCGGCGGTCACCGTGCGGGCCGGGATGCGCCCGACGCGCATTGCCGCCTTTGACCGCGCGGCGCTGGCGCAAAACCGGGTGACGCCCGCGCCGGCGGATGCGCCCGGCGCCATCCGCCTGGTGAGCAACGGCCGGGTGGCTGAGGGGGTGAGCGCGCGGCTGGTGGACCCGGCCAGCGACACGGCCTGCCCGCCGGGCCAGGTGGGTGAGATATGGGTGACCGGCCCGTTCACGGCCAGCGGCTATTGGCGCCGGCCGGCGGCCACCGCGGCCACGTTTGGGGCGCGCCTGGCCGATAGCGGCGAGGGGCCGTTCGTGCGCACCGGCGACCTGGGCTTCCTATATGAAGACGAGCTGTACATTTGCGGCCGGCTGAAGGACATGCTCATCATCCGCGGGCACAATGTGTATGCCGAGGACATCGAGGCCGCCGCCGCCGGCGCGCACCCGCAACTGGGCGCGGGCGCGGCAGCCTTTGGCGTGCCGGCCCCCGGCGGCGGCGAGCAGGCGGTGCTGTATCAGGAGGTGCGCGCGGAGCTCGACGCGGCGGCGCTGGATGTGGAGGCGGTCTCGGCCGCCATCCGCCGGGCGGTGGCGCGCGAACTGCAAATTGCCCTGCACGCGGTGGTGCTGGTGCCGGCCGGCGGCCTGCCGCGCACTGGAGTGGGCAAGATCCCGCGCTTCGCCGTGCGCGAGGCCTTCCTGGCCCAGCGGGCGGCGTCAGCCACCCAACCAGACTGAGAGTTCGTCCGTCCCGGGGTTGGGTCCCGCTTCCCCGACGAGCCCAACCTCGGCCGTGCCTGTGATCCAGCCAGGCGGGATCAGGGGTGTGGAGGAATGGCGGGCCGGCGCAAGACCGGTCTATACTCGGCCTGGTTGCCATGT
>JAYTFQ010000676.1:0-5623 GCA_043734225.1 Anaerolineales bacterium
GACTGGCGCGGCATCTTGATATCGAGAATGGCAACGGCCGGGCGATGCTCGCGGATGAGCAGCATGGCCTCCAGGCCGTCGGCGGCCTCGCCCACGACCGTGATCTGGCCGCTGCTCTCCAGGAATTGGCGAATGCCCTGCCGCACGACGGCATGATCGTCGGCCAGCACCACGCGAACGGCCCCTTCATTCTCAGGCATTGTTATCAAAGTCTCCGACCGGCACGCTGAAACTTGGCTTCCATGGCAGCCGTCAAATCACCGCAAGCCTGCGCCAGATAGGGATAGGCCAGCCAGACGGTGCCCAGACCAAAGAGCACGCCTGTCAGCAGCCGCATCCACTCGTTGAACGAGCCCAGGGCGTCCCCGGCGTAAAAGGCATTCGGCAGCGCCCCGCCAGTCAAGCTGACCAGCCAGACGTTGCTATCGCGGAACCCTTGTCCGATGCCGGCCAAATCGCTAATCAGGTGCGTGCCGCCGTCGAGTATCATGGGAAAGACAAACAGGGCATAGCCCCATAGGGGCAGGGGGCGCAGCCGCCGGCGCACAAAGCCATAAATCAGGCCGCCGGCCAGGATGCTCGTGTACATGGAAACCATGCGGTCGGACCAGGCCACTTTCCAGCCCATGACCGCGTTCCCAGTGAATTGCCGCAAGATGGCGGGGTTATTGGTCTGTTGCCAGGCCGCCCGGATTTCTGCCAGGGAATACATTGGTTTGGACCCAAACAAAAAGAACGAGCGCTGCGGCAGCTGATGGCACTGCGTCGAATAGACAGTGTAGATCAGATTGCCCGCCCCGGCGAACCCCAGCTTCATGAGCACCGGCGCCAGCCAGGGCAGACCGGTATAGAGCGCCCACAGAGCGGTCACGACCAGCAGCCAGTGGCGGCCAAACCAATAGACCATTTGATTGGCCGCTACCGCTAGTTTTAGCGGCTCGGCGTCTGGATGCGTGACAGCAGACATGTTACTTCGTTCCTCTAGTTGTTATGTGACTCCGCTTCCGAACCGAGTGTTTTTCAGGAGCGGAGTCACTGCACCGAGCCTCAGTCATCAATGGTGCTCAGTACCATGCGGGTGTGCCTGGCCGGCATACTTAGCAGGCTCTTTATCGAACGATTTCTTGCAGCCGAGCGAGCAGAAATAGTACGTCTGCCCCTGAAAGTCCGATTTGCCGGCCGCGGTCTTCTCGTCCACCTCCATACCGCATACTGGGTCTTTGGCCATCTCAATCACCTCCTTCCGTGATGTATGGTTAATAACAGCTCTTATGCTTGTCATGATAGGGGATGGATTTCGGATTGATAAGCGCCATTTGGCCTAAGTTCGCACCGGGTTACGCACAAGCCAAACGGCGTGAGGCCCAACACGCCATATCGCCCTAGGTGGGCCGCCTGCCATCGGATAACGTGCGTATGGATTGCCAACCGACACTCATTTGGAGGCGACATGAATCGATTCGTAGTTTCCATCCTCTTGCCCGGCCTGGTCTTGAACTTGGCCGCCTGTTCCACTGCCCCGCTGACTCACGTCACTCAGATGCCGGCGACGCCCATTGTTGGCTCCGCATCGCCCAGCGTACCCTACGCGGCCCAGACTGATGCACAAGGGGCAGTCGCCTTCGAGGTGACGCCATTGAATCTGGCGGCGGCGAGCGGCACGCTCGAATTTAACGTTTCCATGAATACTCACTCCGTCAACTTAGGCTGGAATTTGGCGGCACAATCGACGCTGTCGACAGACACAGGCCGGCAGGTGCAGGGCCAGAGTTGGCCGGTCGGCAATGGGCATCACTACGCGGGCACATTGAGCTTTCCGGCTCAGACGTTCGACGGGGCCAGCCTGCTGGCGGGTGCCAAGCGGCTGACCATGACGATTAGTGGCACCGATGTCGCCCAGCGTGTTTTTGCATGGGATTTATCGCAGTAGTTTTACAGCCGTGACGATTGGCTGCTTCTTCTTTACACAATCTTTAAGAAGACCACAAGCGGCCTTCATGCTTCTGGTCTACTCTGAATCTGATGAAACTACCGCTGGCGGCCAAGCGTTGCCAGTTTATTCAGTTGGGAGGCAAATATGAACAACACAACGCGTTCGATACTGGGGGTTGCCGCAATCGTCGTGATTGGCTTGGCTCTCGTTGG
This sequence comes from Anaerolineales bacterium, assembly GCA_043734225.1. Taxonomy (GTDB): domain Bacteria; phylum Chloroflexota; class Anaerolineae; order Anaerolineales; family UBA6663; genus JAYTFQ01. Next base: position 2,146 of record JAYTFQ010000676.1, read on the forward strand.
GGGAGGTATTGCCTTTGGCCGCATGTCGGGTTTTGGCGGCTACGGCCCGAATATGATGGGCTTCGCCGCCAACGTTGCGCAAACGAATATGATGGGCAATTCAGTTGTGGGGCCTATGGGGTCGGGCATGATGGCCAACGGAATGATTGCTAACGGCTCCGGCATGATGGGAAGCACAATGATGGGTGGCGGCAACGCCGCTCTCTACGGCGTTCAGCCGCTGTCTATCTCGGCGGCGCAGACCGCAGTGCAAGCGTACTTGGCCGGGCTGCGCAACAGTGACCTGACGGTCGGCGAAGTCATCATTTTCGATAACCAAGCGTACGCCCGCATCGACGAGAAGAGCACCGGTCACGCCGCCCTGGAGGTGTTGGTCGACCCGGTAACCTTGGCGGTCTTCCCTGAGCCGGGCGCCAACATGATGTGGAATCTCAAGTACGGAATGATGAGTGGCGCGAGCACCGGCATGATGGGCAGTGTTGGCACTGGAATGACGGGTGGCGCGACAGCAGCTAACCCTAATGATCCCATGCCGGTCACAGCGGCGCAGGCGGTCGAAACCGCGCAGCGCTATCTCGACACCTATCTGCCGGGCGCGAAGGCCGAGACCACCGCCGACACCTTCTATGGGTACTACACGCTTGAAATTCTGCGCAACGGCCAGATGATCAGCATGCTCAGCGTCAACGGCTATACGAGGCAGGTCATTCTTCACACCTGGCACGGGCGCCTTATTGAGACGAGCGCGAAATAAGCTACTCTACTCACCGGGGTCGGCCGGAATGGGCCGGCCCCTTTTGCGTCGGACCGCTACAATAGGCTGGGCAATTACCCCGATCAAGAACAAGCCATGTCTAACGCCAAAATACTAGTCGTCGACGACGAGCCCAGTATCACGAACTTAGTCACCGCCTATCTGAGCAAAGAGGGCTATGAAGTACGCACGGCAACGGATGGCCCTGGCGGCCTGCTGGCCGCGCGGACCTTCAAGCCTGATTTGGTCATCTTAGACATCATGCTGCCTGGGCTGGATGGGCTCGAGGTGCTGGCGCGGCTGCGCCGCGAGTCGGACGTCTATGTCATCTTGCTGACGGCGCGGACTGAAGAGACGGACCGGGTTGTGGGTCTGTCGGTGGGCGCCGACGACTATGTGACCAAGCCGTTCAGCGCGCGTGAGCTCGTGGCGCGGGTGAAGGCAGCGCTGCGCCGGCTGCGAGGTGCCGAGCACTCTGGCGTGAGCACAGTGCTGGCCTTCCGGCACATTCGTCTCGACGGCGGCAGCCGCCAGGTTTGGTTGGATGGCCAGCTAGTCGACCTGACCGCGATCGAGTTCGACCTGCTCAAAGCCCTGGCCGAGAATCACAGCCGGGTGCTAAGCCGCGAACAATTGCTGGAGAAGGTCTGGGGTTTTGATTACTACGGCGAGTTGCGCGTGGTAGACGTGCACCTGGGACATATCCGTCAAAAACTGGGGGGCGAAGGGTACATCGCCACTGTGCGCGGAGTCGGCTACCGGTTCGAGGACGAGGTGGAGTAATGCTCAGCCGCTTCCGACGCCACCTGGCTTGGAAAATGTTTCTGTCGTATCTGATCGTCATCGTGGTTGGCGTAATTGTGCTGGCCACCGCCGCTGAATTGAGTGTGCCCAGCGCCTTTGACCGTCACCTGGCGGCCATGAGCGCCATGATGGGCGCTACCCAAGGCATGAACATGGACTTGCTGGCCGGCTTTCGCGCTGCCTTGACTGAATCCCTGGCGGTGGCGGCCGGAGCGGCGGCCGTGGTAGCCGGGATTGTCAGCCTGTTGATCAGCCGACAAGTGGTCGCCCCGGTGCACGACATGCAGCGCGCCAGCCAGCGCATCGCCGGCGGCGATTACGACGAGCGCGTGAGCGTGCCCGGCGGCCCAGAGCGCGGCGAGCTAGACGAGCTCGGCGAGCTGGCTCTGAACTTCAACCAGATGGCCAGTCGGCTCGAGCAGGTCGAGAACATGCGCCGGCAGTTGATTGGGGACGTCGCCCACGAGCTGCGTACTCCCCTGACGACGATCAAGGGCACGATGGAGGCGCTCATCGACGACGTGCTGCCCGGCAACACCGAGACGTACCAACAAGTCTACCGGGAGGCCGATCGCCTGCAGCGCCTGGTGAGCGATTTGCAGGAACTCAGCCGTGTCGAGGCCCACGCCTATGAGTTGAACCTTCGCCCGCTGCCGGTCGCCAGTTTGATGCCGAGCCTAGTCTCTCGCCTGGGCCGCCAATTTGAAGAGAAGAGCGTGAGCCTGCGCACCGATGTGCCCGCCGATCTGCCGCTGGTTCTGGCCGATGAGGACCGGCTCGGCCAGGTGTTGCTCAACCTGGTGGGCAACGCGCTCCAATACACGCCGGCGGGCGGCAAAGTTGCGGTCTCGGCGCAGCGCAGCGGCAAAGAAGTCCAAATCGCCGTGGCTGACACGGGCCTCGGTCTTGCGGCCGAGCATCTGCCGCACGTGTTCGACCGCTTCTACCGTGTTGATAAATCGCGTTCGCGGGCCGCGGGCGGCAGCGGCATTGGCCTGACCATCGCCCGGCATCTGGTCGAGGCGCACGGTGGCCAGTTGCGCGCCGAAAGCGCGGGCCCCGGCCTGGGCAGCACTTTTACCTTCTCGCTGCCGGTGGCCGCCTGAAGACCGCCGATTTTATCTTTATCAAACCTTTAATATTGCTTCAAGCCGGCTTCACGTCCGAGCGTTACACTTAGGAAGTGGCGGGCGACAGATGCCGGCACACTGCCGGGCCTCAAGCCAGCAAGAGGAGTTTGGACCATGATGACAGGCTTTGGATTTGGGTGGGGGTGGTTGGGCATGGGTGTGATGATGGTGTTGTTCTGGGGCGGCCTGGTAGTACTGGCCGTTCTGCTGGTGCGGGGACTATTTCCCAGTGGCCGGCAACAACCGGCCGGGCCTGGCGGCCGCGAACCGACTGCGCGGGAGATCCTGGATCAGCGCTACGCCCGCGGCGAGGTCAACCGCGAGCAGTTCGACCAAATGAAGCGCGATTTGTCGTAGCCTCATTGGCGCGGCCCGCTGTTGCGAGTTTGGCGAGCGTCGTGCCATCCGAGGGCGGCGCAGCTGTGAGGACAGGTGAGGTCGGCTAGCCTCATGGCTGCATGGGCGCGCCCAGGCCGGCGTTGCCGCTGGATGAGGCGGTGTCGTACGCGCTGGCCGAAGGACCGAACTGACTCCGGGCGAGATAACGAAGGCCAGGTTCAGGAAAGCGCCGGACTGCAAATCTAGGGCGCGCCCCTGTTGAGGTGCAGCGAATCGTGTCGATTCCGTGTGTTGACTCAACGCCTTCGCAAAGTGTCCAAGGGACTTGCTTGTAACCGAAACACGAACTGGCCGTGTTGGCCCCAAGTAGTAATGTCCCCTTTGTCCCAAATAGAAATGTCCCCTCCGACTGGCCCCGGGCGCTAGTCGTGGGACACTCTTTCGTGGATAG
>JAYTFQ010000677.1:0-1953 GCA_043734225.1 Anaerolineales bacterium
GCCCTGCGTCGACGCCGTCACCTATTTCTGCCGTGACATTTTCCCCGCCATTCGGCGCCAGCTCAGTGCCGCGGAGTTATGGATCGTGGGCAGAACGCCCCGGCCGGAGGTGCTGCAGTTGCAGAGCGCTGGGGTCCATGTCACCGGGCAGGTCGAGGACGTCATTCCGTTCTATCAGCAAAGCTCGATTTGCGTAGTGCCCCTACGTGCCGGGGGTGGCACCCGTCTCAAGATCCTGGAGGCCATGGCGCTCGGCCGGCCCGTAGTGTCCACTTCCATCGGCTGCGAGGGGCTAGACGTGGTCGATGGCACCCATCTGCTGATCGCCGATCGGCCTGAGGAGTTCGCCGAGAAAACCGTGCGCCTGCTCACCGATCCGCTGCTCTATCAGCGGCTCGCTGCCCAGGCTCGGCAGTTGGTGGTGGAGCGTTACGACTGGGACCGCATCGCCGACAAGCTCATGAATGTCTACTCGGCGCAGTTGGCGCGCCCCAGCCAGCTCCGGCTGGCCGTGGAAGGCTGAGCATGCCTGCTAACTCGGCAGTGCCGGACGAGGGGGTGGAACGGCCTTTTGCCGCGCTCCGGCCCGCTAATGTTTATCGCTTCGGCTTCATCATCGAACAGGCCCTCGGTCACATCACCCATGGCCAGAACTTGCGCCGATTCATTGACGCCGACCCCAGCGATCAGGCACGCTGGGGCCTGCCGGCTGGCAATCGCGCCCTTTTGCCAATCAACGGCAGGTTTTGGACGCTTCAGGCGGGTTGGCAAACCCGCCGCCTGTTGGCCGCAATGCAGCGCGAGGATCGGCCGCAGGCGCTGTTCTTCCATACTCAGGTCACGGCGCTCCTGGCACAAGACTGGCTCAGCCGCATACCCAGTGTCATTTCCCTGGATGCCACACCGCTCCAATATGACCGTTTGGGAGAGGCCTACCAGCACCGCTATGGCCCCGGCTGGCTCGAGCGGGCCAAATGGCGGCTGAACCGGCGCGCGTTTCGGCTGGCGCGCCATCTGGTCGCCTGGTCGGACTGGGCCAAACAGGGCCTGATCGACGAATACGAATGCCCGCCCGAGAAGATCACGGTCATTCCACCCGGCGTCGACGTTCAGTTGTGGGCAGACAGCGCCCAAACGCGCCAAAACAGCGGCCCGGTCAAAGTGTTGTTTGTCGGCGGTGACTTCAAACGGAAGGGCGGCCCAGTGCTGCTGGAGGCCTTTCGCCGGCTGCGCCAGACGGTCACCAGCGGAGCGGCCGCCTCAGAATTGTTGCCCGGCGTTGAGCTCCACGTGGTGACACGCGAGCGCGTGCCGCCGGAGCCCGGTCTCGTGGTGCACAACAACCTGGGGCCCAACAGCGCGCCCTTGCGGCAGTTGTATGCCGAGTGCGACCTCTTTTGCCTGCCCACTCAGGCCGACTGCCTGCCGCTGGCGCTCATGGAGGCCGGCGCGGCCGGCCTGCCGCTGGTCGCCACCAATGTGGCCGCTATCCCGGAAATCGTCATTGACGGACAGACGGGCCTGCTGGTACCCGGCGGTGACGCCGGTGCTCTGGCGGCCACCCTGGGCCGCCTGGCCGCCGACCGGCCCCTGCGCCGGGCGTTGGGCGCCAACGCTCAAGAAACGGTGCGCCGGCGCTTTGACGCCCAAACAAACGCCCAGCGCGTGCTCGACCTGCTCAAAGGGATCGTTGACCAGGGGACATCTGGCGCAGCACCGTGACCCACGACGTTTTGTTAACCGTCTCGGGCCGTATCCCGCCGGACATTCAGACTCAAATCGACCGCGGCCAACGACCCGTGGCCGACTATGTGGCGCTGGCGCGGACCCTCGGCGCGGATTTGATCGATTATGCCACAGCCGAGGCCCAAACGGGTGTCTGGGGGCGTTGGCTGCGCCGCCTGGGAGGCGAGAACCTCCGGCTGGCCTGGGCTTGTTTCCAGCGCCGAGGGC
>JAYTFQ010000678.1:0-3726 GCA_043734225.1 Anaerolineales bacterium
CCCCTTTGGATCAGCCCCCGCCCGCGGGCGGCGGGGGCTGATCCAAAGGGGACATTTCTACTTGGGACAACAGGGGGACATTTCTATTTGGGGTTGACAATGGCCGATTTGGGCCTTGCCGGTTCGCGCCGTCGATGATATCTTAGAGGCTGTGTCGGGGGATGACTGAGGCGTGGAGTACACCGATGGAATCTGCGAAGTAACTCCTCTTTCGTAACACACGTCATTGGCTGGCAATTTAAGCGAATAGACGGACCACGGCCGCGGCGCCGCGGTCATGGCCAGCGTCCAAGCTTTGTTGAAACAAGCAAGCAGCAACACCGGAAGGGTACCTATGTCTCTTTTAACCATTACCGGCCTCGCGCAGTCGTTCGGGGCCGACGACATTTTTCGCGGGCTTTCGGCCAGCCTGCCCTACGGCGGGCGCGTGGGGCTGGTCGGCCCCAACGGCATTGGCAAGACCAGCCTGCTGCTGATCCTGGCCGGGCTGGCCGAGCCCACGGCGGGCAGCGCCCACCTGGCGCGCGGCCGGCGCATGGGCTACCTGCGCCAGGAGGCGGTGGCGGCCTTCGCGGCGCGCGACAACACGGTGTATGCCGAAATGCTGACCGTGTTCGCGCCGGTGCTGGCTCAGCAGGCGCGGCTGACCGAGCTGGAAGCGGCCATGGCCTCCGGCCACAGCACGCCGGCGGTGATGGAAGAATACGGGGCGGTGCAGGAACAGTTTGTCTCGGCCGGCGGCTATGACTACGACGTGCGCATCCAGCAGACGCTGACCGGCCTGGGACTGGCCAAGCACCAGTGGGACGTGCCGCTGGCGCACCTGAGCGGCGGCCAGAAAACCCGCGCGCTGCTGGCGCGCCTGCTGCTGGAGCAGCCGGACCTGCTGATCCTGGACGAGCCCACCAACCACCTGGACACGGGCGCGGTGGAGTGGCTGGAGAGCACGCTGCGGCTGTGGGGCGGCGGGCTGCTGGTGGTAAGCCACGACCGCTACTTTCTGGACAACGTGGTGGACACGATCTGGGAGATGAGCCGCACCGGGCTGGAGATTTACAGCGGCAACTACAGCGCCTATCTGCGCCAGCGCACCGAGCGCTGGGAGCGGTCGCAAGCGCTGTTCATCGCCACCAAAGAGCGGCTGGCGGCGGAGCTGGAGTTTATCAAGCACGGCTACGCGCGCATGAGCACGCACAGCATCGCCGAAGGCAAGCTGAAGCGGCTGAGCCGCGACCTGGCGGTGATTGCCATCAATGGCGTGGGCGCGCTGGACGGCGCCTGGGCGCAGCAGGGCGAGGAAGTGCACGCCGCCAGCGCCCGGCCGCTGTCCATCTCCGACGCGGCCAAGACCATCCGCGGGCTGACGCCGCCGCGCACGCCGCCTATTATGCGGCTGAGCCTGGAAGCCGCCCACGAGCTGCGGCTGGCGCGCGGCGGCAGCCACATCATCCTGCGCACCCAGGGGCTGCGGGTGGGCTACCCCGGCAAGCCGCTGATAACAGCCGGCGACCTGGCGCTGCACCGCGGCGAGTGCGCGGCGGTGCTGGGGCCAAACGGTGCGGGCAAGACCACGTTATTGCGCACGCTGCTGGGCGAGCTGCCGCCGCTGGCCGGCACCATCGAAATGGGGCCGAAGCTGCAGGTGGGCTACTTCGCGCAGGCGCACGAGTCGCTCATCCCGGACGACACACTGCTGCAGGCGCTGGGGCGGCACAAAAGCATGAGCGAGGAGAAGGGCCGCGCCTATCTGTCGCAATATCTGTTCAGCGGCGACGATGTGTATAAGCCGGTGAGCGCGCTGAGCGGCGGCGAGCGCGGCCGGCTGGCGCTGGCGCTGCTGGCGCTGGAAGGCGCCAACCTGCTGCTGCTGGACGAGCCGACCAACCACCTGGACCTGCCGGCGCAAGAGGTGCTGCAAGACACGCTGGAAGCCTTCCCCGGCACCATCCTGCTGGTGTCGCATGACCGCTATCTGGTGAACCGGCTGGCGACGCAGATTTGGGATGTGCACAGCGGGCGCCTGGATGTGTATCCGGGCAGCTACGACGACTACATGGAGAAGCGCAAGCAGGCCGGCAGCGGGCTGAAGACCAAGGCCCGGCGCGAGCCGGAGCCCGCGCCCGAGCGCCGGCCGGCGAAAGAGCGCGCGCGGGCCAGAGCGTAAGGGAAGGTTGCAATAACAAAAACGGATGCCATGGGGCAGTCGATTTCATCGACTGCCCCATGGCATCCGTTTTTGATTATTTCTGAATGGCGCTGACGCGCCGGCGCAGCAGCGGCTCGCGAATGGCCTTGGCGTTCAGCTTATCCGCGCCGAGGAAGGTGACGAAGCGCGCGAAACCGGCCGCCAGAGCCTTGGCAAAGGCTTCATCTTTGCCCAGGGCCAGGTCTTCCAGCCACAGGCCCAGGATGACAAAGGTGTTGCTGGTCCGGTCGAGCTTGCTGTCGAAGCGCGCCACCAGGCGGTCGCCCCACAGCACCGGCAGCACGTAATAGCCGAACTTGCGCTGCGGCTCGGGCTTGTAGACTTCCCAGACATAGTCGAAGCCAAACAGCACCCTGGCCCGGCCGCGGGCGCTGACGTGATCGAGCGGCGCTAGGAAGACGGCCTCCTGGGTGGTGGTGGTCGCCAGCGGCTTCCAGGCCTTGGGCACACGCCCGGCGGCGACGTCGGCCAGCAGCGCGGCGTCGCTGCCCAGGGCGTAGTGCACCTGCTTCCAGCCCTCCACCTGCACCTCGATCAGCTCCCCCTCCGCCAGCAGCGCCGCCAGGGTGGCCGGCACCGAGCCAAAGAGCACGCCGCGCCAAAAGGTATCCTGGGTGCGCGCCACCCGCGACAGGCCGGCGAAGCTGATGTCTTTTTTGATCAAGAAGCGGTCGGCCTCGGGTTCGGGACTTTCGCGGATGAGCTCGGCCGGCGCGACAGCTTCGGTGAGGGCGTAGACGCGCTCGAAGTTCTCACGGTGGTGGATCATCACTTCGCCGGTGCGCCACAGATAGTAAAGGGCCAGCGCGCTGTCTTTACGGCCGCGATAGTGATCGGTGCGGGTGCGCGCGGCCATTTTGAAGTCGCGGTTGGCCACGGTGCCGCGCTCGCGCAGCACGGCGCGCATTTCGGCAATGGCCTCGGCGTGCTCGCTGGCCATGGCGCGCAGGCGCCCGGCCAACTCGCCCTCGCGGCGCATCACCACGCGCCAGTACGGCAGCTCGTCCATCGGCCGCACGGCCAGCCAGCCGCCCCAGTCGAAAAACTTGCGCTGCGGGTAGGTAGGCCGCTCCCACAGGCCGGGGGTGTAGTCGAGCACGCGGCTGTGCAGGGTCAGGTCGTGGCTGCGGGCGATGATTTGCAGCGGGTCGAGCTGCAAGTATTCGATGGCGCGCATGGCTTGCTCGGTGCCCTTGCGGCCGCGCCAGCGGCGGCCGGGCCACAGGCCTTGCTTGCCGAGGATGAAGCGCCGGGCGGTGGCGAGGTCGATGGTCAGCATACAACGTTCAGCTCAAGGCCGGTGATCTTAGTAGTCTGTCTGGCTAAAGCGGATGGACTGTCGCCCTAAGCGCGCATGTGCTGCTCTGGTCCTTGCGTCACGGTCGCGCGCGACGCGCAGCGCCCCGTAGGGGATGGGCCTCTGCCGGCTATACATCGTCATCTGTCTGACAGACTACTAAGTGGAAACACAAAAGTGTTGATGGATCCGGCCGCTCGCCCTCATCCCCGGTTCTTCCCCC
>JAYTFQ010000679.1:0-4719 GCA_043734225.1 Anaerolineales bacterium
GCCACACAGCGCCGAATTCATTCGGTTTGCTCTGCGTCGACGACCGGCCATAGGTCACCAGCGCCGAATTCATTCGGTTTGCTCTGCGCTCTTCGTCGACGACCGGCACTCCGCCGCGAATTCCATTCGCCAGCCTTGGGCTTAGGTCGCCCTCGCCCGGCACAGCGCCACATCTTCCACCGTCGGCACCCCGGCCAGCCCCACCCGCGTCACCGAAAGCGCCGCCACCTGGTTGGCAAACCGCGCCGAGGCCCACGGGTCGTCGGTCTCGTAGAAATTCACAAAGAACGCCGCCGCGAACACGTCGCCGGCCCCGGTCGGGTCCACTTCCGCCTGGTGCGGCGCCAGGAACTGCCGCGCACCCTGGCCGCGCGCAAACACCGTGCAGCCCGCCGCCCCTTCAGTAATCACCAGCACCGGCGCCAGCTTCGACCAGCGCTCGGCCACCGCCCAATCGCGGCCAATGTCGTCCAGGCTCAGCACCACCGCGTTGGCGCGGCTCAGCACCGCCGCCGCCCCGGCCCACTCGTCCACCGCCGCCCGCACGCGCCCGCTCGCGTCCCACTGCCGCAGCCAGCCCTGGGGCGTCACGCCCACAAAGGCCTGGCCCAGCGCCGGCAGCACATCCTCGGCAATCTCGCCGTCCAGCGGCGCCAGGTGCGCCACCCGCGCCCCCAGCCAGGCCGGCGGGATGGCCGCCGCCGTCAGCGGCGCCGCCTGGGCGCGCAAGAACTGCTGCCGGCCCTGGGCGCTATAGACGTTCTCAAATGTGGTGCTGTGGCTTGAGGCCGCGCGGGCCAGGGGAATGCCGTCCAGCGCGCTCACATCCAGATCGGCGCCGCAGGCAGTCACTACGCCCGGCGCATATTCCAGCGCGCGGGCGGTGAGCGAGGCAAACGAAACGGTGCCGCCCAGGCGCGGCCCCTCGGGCGTCAGATCTTTGGCCACATGGCCGATGGCCAAATAGTGAACGGGGCTTATAGCTCCTACCTGGGCTCCGCCTCGCCGCCGTCTTTTTTCTTCGGGACGATCGTCACCTTGCGCCGGTCGCCATCGCCCACGCTCTCGGTCGTCACGTCGGGGTGTTCGCGCAGCTCCAGGTGCACAATCCGGCGCTCGTTGGCCGGCATCGGCTCCAGCGTCATCACGCGCTGGCGCTGCGCCGCCTGCTCCGCCATGCGCCGGGCCATCCGGCGCAGTTGGTCCTCGCGCCGCTGTTTGTGGCCCTGCACGTCCACCACCAGGTCCACATTCCGCGCGAACTGCTTGGAAAGGATCAGCCGGGCAATGTACTGCAGCGCCGCCAGGGTTTCGCCGCGCCGCCCAATCAGCGGATCGAGGTCATCGCCCTGGATGTCCAGCACGATCACCGGCCCCTCGGCCTCCGGGTCCTGCTGGCCATAGCCCGCCACCACCTCGGCCCGCACCTGCAAGTGCTCCAGCAGATCTTGCAGCACCGAGCGCGCCTGCTCCAGTTGCGGGTCCAGGCTGGCGTTGTCGTCATCATCTTCGTCAAAACCGCTGTTCGCCTCGGGCGTGAGCAGCGTAATGCGCAGCAGCACCCGGTCGGGCGGCGTGTTCGGGGCCGGGTCGAGTTGGTCCACCTTCACCGCCTCGCGCGTAACGCCCCACTCGTCGCACACACGTGCCACGGCCTCGTCCACATCGGCCGGGGGAACCGTCAGTTCAATAGTCGAGTGCTCTTCAACCATGCTCGTTTCCTTGGCGCTAGCCTTTTTGTTTGGCCTTGTCTTTCGGCCGACTCTTGGGCCGCTCGATGACTTTTTGGCCGGAGGACTTTTGGCCGTTCGATTGGCCCCGCGAGCCGCCGCCAAACATCGTGCGCACATCCAGCACGGTCTTCCAATCAACCGGGCTGCCTATGGCATACTGGATCACGCTCACCGCGTTGCTCACCACCCAATAGATCGACAGGCCAGACGGGAACTGCAGCGACATCCAGCCGATCATCAGCGGCATGGTCACTGCCATCGATTGCGACATTTGCGCCGCCTGCGGGTCGGCGCCGGCGGTGGCCGGGGTCATCACGCGCGACTGCAGCCAGGTGGTCACCACCACAATCAGCGGCAGCAGAAAGAACGGATCGGGCAGGCCCAGGTTCAGCCACAGGAAGTTGTTCTGCAGCGGCACCAGGTGCGCGGCGTTTGGCAAAAAGTTGTAGATGTGCGTCGACAGGTCCAGCAGTTGCACCGGCGAGGCCGCCATGGCCAGGTTAATGGCCTGGTACAGCCCAATTAGCACCGGAAACTGGATCAGGGTCGGCAGGCAGCTCCCAAACGGGTTCACGCCCGCCTCCTGATACAACTTCATCTGCTCCTGGGCCATCTTCTCTTTGTCTTTGCCGAACTTTTCCTGCATCTTCTTCCAGGCGTCGCTCTGCTGCAATTCCGCCAGCTTGCGAGTGGATTTCTGCTGCTGATAGGTCAGCGGATACGTAATCAGCCGGATCAGCACCGTGAAGACCAGGATGGTCAGCGTGAAATTGTTGAATAGCAGGCTGTACAAGAACAGCAAGCCGTTCAGCATCGGGTTCAGAATAAGGAGGTTCCAGATATCGCCCATGTTATTTAGGAGGATTGAAAGGCCACACTAAACCACCATCCGGATTATAAGCTTCGAGCAAGTTATCGCCCGTGTACGGCGCGAACAGCACCGTGGCACTCACCACCACGGGCGCCACCAAAAGCTGCCCCTTCGTCGAGTGCGCCGCCGGCCAGCGGCTGGTGCCATCGGCCGGGTTCAGCGCGAACAAGTGCCCATCGTGATCGCCCACATACAAGTTGTCGCCGGCCAGCGTCGGCCGGGCGCGCATCTGGCCGCCAGGTTTTGTCGTCCAAATCTGTGTGCCGCTGGTTTCGTCCACGGCAAACACATTCCCCGACACATCGGCCAAGTATAACACTCCCTTGCCCACCGCCGGGCCGCTCCACACCCAGTTCAGCGTGGTGAACGACCACTTCTCCTCGCCGGTCGCGGCATCCAGCGCCGCCAGCCGATTGCCGAAGGTGCCCACGAACAGCATCCCCTGGTCAAACGCCGCCTCGCCGGCCACCGCCGCGCCCAAATCCTTCACCCAACGCTGGTTGCCGGTGGCGCGCTCCAGCGCGTATACATGATGGTCCAGCGAGGTGACGTACACCGTGTCGTTGACCACCAGCGGCGCCGCCCACACATCGCGCTCGGTCTTGTAGTGCCACAAATCCTTGCCGGTCTCGGCATCCACGGCATACACCATGCCGCTCGCCAGGCCGAAATACGCCACGTTGTTGGTCAGGGCGATGCCGCCTAAGATGCGGTCATCCACCGCCGGGCCAATCCCCAGGAAGCTGCCGGTGGCCGCGCCGCCCGCCAGGGGGCAATTCTGCGCGTCAGACCCCTTCTTGTCGAAGGCCAGGCACCATTTCTGCGTGCCGGCGTTGCGGTCAAGGCCGTAGGCGATGCCGCTATAGGACGAAGTCGCGCCCTCCGAGCCCACCACGATTACATCCGCGCCCACCCCCGGCTGCGAGACAATCTGGCTGATGTTGCTGTTGGTCGCCGCGGGAAAAGCCCACACCTGCTTGCCATCCGCCAGGTTGACGGCGTGCACCTGCTGGCCCTGAGCGATATAGGCGTACTGGCTGTCCGCCGCCACACCCGGCCAGGTTTGGGCCGGGCCGCGGCCGCAGGCTGCCAGCAGCAGCACGCTAAATGCTAAACCAATAAAAGCCAATAACCGTGATGGCAAGTCGATCTCCTAATAGCGCGCGCCGGTCGCCTCTACGGCACCGGGTCGAAGCCGCCGGGATTGAACGGGTTGCAGCGCAGCACGCGCCAGCCGGCCAGCAGGCTGCCCCTGATGGCGCCATGCTTGCGAATGGCCTCAAAGCCATACCGCGAGCACGACGGGTAAAAGCGGCAGGTATCCGCGGGCATCAGCCGCGATAAGGTCAGTTGATACAGTCGGATGAGCGCCAGCAGCAGGGTCTGGGGAATGTGGGTGAGGCGAAAATCGGGCTTGAACTCAGCCAGCGTCGCGCCATGTTCGTGATCGTGTGGGTCATCCTGGTCGAGCATACGTCAATACCTGCCGCGTCCTGCATCCCTGTCCGACAGAACTCATTACGCAAATCGCATTACCCTGTTGCGTGGCGCGTAGTGCGTGGTGCGTGCTTCCTCGTTCGTCCCGCGCAGCAGCCCTTCCCACTTCACACGCACCTGACGGTGGTGCAGGTGTCCTTCACACGCACCTGACGGTGGTGCAGGTGTCCTTCATCCTTAATGTACTTTAAGGACGCACGCCCGCCGCAGCAAATCAAACAGCGCCTTGCGCACCGCCGGCAGCTCAGCTTCCGGCAGCCGCTTGCGCGCAATCAGCAGCAGGTCCCACCCAGGCGCCACCACGGCCTCGCAGCCGCGGCTGGCCTCGCGCAGCAGGCGCTTGGCCCGGTTGCGCGCCACCGCCCCGCCCACGCCCTTACCGGCCACAAAGCCCAGGCGGGGCCGTTCATCGGCGGTCGGGCCGGCGGCCCGGTTTAACCCCGGCCGCTGCAGCTCTCCCGGCCGGCGCTGCCGGGCAACCAGAACGACAAGCGGGTGGGCGTGAGATTGTCCGTCACGCCGCACCCGCTCGAACTCGTCCGCGCTCTTGAGTCGGAGCAAAGCGTCATGGGCCAGCCCGCCGCCAGGCTTAATGGCGTCCGCCGGACTGCGCCCGCC
>JAYTFQ010000680.1:0-2653 GCA_043734225.1 Anaerolineales bacterium
GCCCTGCCCCACCCAGTCGCCGCCCTGCAGCACGTCCAACTGGCGCTGCAAGCTCTGCTGCGTCTGCTGCGCTGCCTGGGCCTGCCCGCCAAAGCGAGCGGCCACATCTTTCAGCGCGTCATAGTCTGCGCGGACTTTAGGAGGTGCCATGTTGCCTTTCTGCCACAGCCGGCGCTGCCACCGGCTGCCCGTGATCCCGGCCCGGTTGCCGGCCACACTAGAATTTTAGCGCAACCGCCGGCCAAGACCATCCCCCATTGTTGGGATATTCGTCAACGCGTGCCCGGAGGGGGCCATCGGCGGCGGTTCCTGGCAGATGGCCTATACTGCTGCTGTGCCCACCGACCCGCGCCAATCCGACATGCGCCGCCACCGTTCCAACACCGACCGCAACCTGCTGATCGGTTTCTTCGCCCTGACCTTCATCATCGGCGGCGCGCTGATCTGGTGGCTATACGGCACCGGCGCCGCCGCCCTGGGCATCGTGTGCGTCGCCGGCGGCGCGGTCCTGGCCGGCATGGTCATGGGCATCATGGTCGGGTTGCAGTGGCTCAGCGACTGGCTGGACAAGCGCGAGATGGGGGGGTAAAGCGCTAGCGCCTCACCAGCGGCAGATACAGCCGCTGAATGTTAAAGCGCTCGATGGCGCCGATGTCGCAGCGGCCGCCCAGGGCGCGATCGTGACCGATCTGGTCGACAAGCAAGAGGCCGCCGGCCGTGTCCAGGCAGCCGCCCGGCGCGGCGGCGCTGATGAGCGGGCTGCCGGCCAGCGGCAGGTGCCCGGGCGCCGCGCCGCCCAGCCACGACAGCGGCTCGATCTGCGGGTTGATGGACAACGGAAAAATGCCGCCGACCTGGTTGCCGGTCGGGTCGCCGCTGATGCTGCAGCCGCTTTTGGTGCTAACGAAGTTATAGGCCTCTGAACGCAGCGCGCCGAAGCAGTCGCTGTAGGAAATCAGGAAGCTGGAGTTGGTGTTCAGCCCCAGCAGCGTGTTGGCGGCGCTGACCACCGCCGTGGCCGAGATGTACACCCCGCCGCCTACGCCGCCCGGCGCCAGCCCGGAATGGGCGTGGTTCTCCGCCAGCGTGGCGCTTCGCAGTTGCACGGTGGACCCTGGCGCGGCGTAAATTCCGCCGCCATCGTGGCGAGCGTAGTTGTTGCTGAGCGTGCTGTTCACAATCTCCACCGGGCCGATGGTGTACACGCCGCCGCCGGTGGTGGCGACGTTGTTATACAGCGCGCTGCCCCAGACGCGAAAATCGTTGGCCACGAACGCCCCCGCGCCCTGGTCGGCGGTATTGTTGAAGACCACCGTGTCGGTGATGGCCAGGTAAATCGCGCCCGCCCCGCCGGAGCACAGGCCGCCCCCCACAACCGCAGCGCGGTTGTACGACACTTCGCTGCGGTTGAGCGTGGCAATCCCACTGTTCACCTGCAAGCCGCCGCAGGCATAAATGTTCGCGACGTTGTAGCTGATCTGGTCGTCATCCTGGACGTGGGTGCCGTAGTATTCCTCCAGGCCCCCGCCTGCCGGGGCCGTATTGCTCAAGATCTGGCTGTGGGTGATGGTCGTCTGGCCGTAAAGATACAGGCCGCCGCCGCCCTCATTGCTGTTGGCGGTGTTACTGATCACGCGGCTGTTGCCCATGGAAAAATGCGGGCCGCCGATGGTGGCGGCATAGTAGATGGCGCCGCCGCCGGAGGCCGCCGTGTTGGTTTCAATCTGGCTGTCCTGGATATTGGCGTCGGCGTCATAGCTAAACACGGCGCCGCCCTCGCTGCCCAGGGCCAGGTTGTTGGCCAGCGTGCTGCCCGCCACGCGGTAGGCCGCGGTTTGGGTCGGACTGCCGGAAACGTACACCGCGCCGCCGCTGCCAGTCTGGCTGGTGTTGCCGCGCAGTTGGCTGCTGTCGATGTTGAGCGCGGCGCCAAACAGATATAGCCCGCCGCCGTCCTGGGAGGCCGTGCTGTTTTGCACCACGCTATCGAGCAGGTTCACATCCCCCAGCGCCTGGATGGCGCCGCCGCGGCCGGCGGTTGAGCCGTTTTCAAGGACCACATTTTCCAGTGACAGGGTGCCGGTGAGGACGTCGAAAATGCGGTCGATGTGGTTGGCATTGATCACCACCCCTGGGCCGCCCAGGATGGTGAGATCGCCGGAGACGTCCAGGTCGCCCAGGCTGGCCGTATCGTCCTGGCCGCTGAGCGTGAGGGTGTAGGTGCCGGAGGGCAGGCTGATCAAGTCAAGCCCGGCATGGCTGTTGGCCTGCATCACCGCCGCGCGCAGCGTGCACGGATTGCCGGGCGCGGCAGCGGCGCAGGCGGCGTTCGCCAGGCTGGCGTCGGGCAAATCCTGCGTGCTGTTAACCGTATAGATGGTCGCCGGCGCCAGGGGCCCGGCCGCCACCAAGGTCAAGACCGCCAGAACCAGCCAATGCCTGATCGCCATCCCAGCACCTTTCATGTGACACCTGCCGAACAGCCCAACGGCAGCACCCGGCCCACCCCGAGCGACAAATAACACGGCCCGGTCCGCCCCGAAACGGTAGTGGGCCAAGCCTTGGCTGATTATACCGCGCCTCGCGCCGCCATCGACTGGTCATTGACCTGAAAATAGCGGAATAAAGTACGCGGCGGGTCGCCGAAAGCGAC
>JAYTFQ010000681.1:0-7947 GCA_043734225.1 Anaerolineales bacterium
GCTCGCCCCAGCGTCCCGTTTTTGGGAATTCGATATTACTTGGCCAGGAACAGATCAAAGAAGGGCGGGAAGGTGCCCAGCAGGCCCAGCCCCAGCAGCACCAGCGCAACGAGCGCCACGCGATTGAATTCCACGTTCTTGCGGCCAATGGCCAGGTGCAGCACGATCCACGAGCCGAAAAAGACGATCACGGCCGAGAGCGCCTTGCCGGTCAGCGGCCCAGCCGGGCTCCACCAATTCAGCGCGTTCTTGATCGGCACCGAGGCTTCGGCCAGCACGGTCATCAGGCCCAGCCAGGTGGCCCCAATCCCGCCCGCCAGCAGCGAGGCGGCCACGGGTCCATTCGGAAGTTCCTTCTCAGGCATTACAGCTTGCGTAGCCATGTTGATTTCTCCTGTGTCCAAAGTTTCAGCGACGGCGGCCTAGTGAATGGGGGCGACCTTATTGATGAAGGCGCCGAATATGCCCGCCGCGACCGCGGCCAGGAAGGCGACCACGAAGAAGACCATCAGCGCCCGCCGCTCGCCGACTCTCTTGGCCAGGGTCGGCCCGTAATAGGTGACCGCGAAGGCGACGACGGTCGCGGCGATGGGGGCCAGCCAGCCGACGTGCTCTTTCCATTCCATGCCGAAATTGTGCCATTCGGCGATGTTGGGATTGGCCAGCAGGAACGAGCGCGGGAAGTTGGTCAGATCCACCGTGCCCTTGGGGGGCGCGGCCCGGTACCAGGGGTAGATGATGAACGAGCCGGTGATAACCGTGGCCCAGGCGATGCCGGCCATGCCCCACAGCCCCACCTTCAGGCGCATCAGCCGGTCCTGGATGCCGCTGGCCGTCACCCATTCCGGGCGCAGGCTATACATCCCGGCCAGCCCGCCGGCAAAGGCGAGCAAGAACAAGGCTCCAAATCCCATGCCATGCAGAACCGTCCAGCCTTCAAGAGTTGAAATGGACATTTCAGGTTCCTCCTCTGTGTCCCATTCTCCGGATGCCAGTAACACAATAGGCAAAAACTGGTCGCTGGGGTAGGGGCGCATGACCCTATTCCAATAGGGTCAACTAACCATGGTTTGAACCAAGACTCGTCGGGCAATTTATCCGGCAATGCGTGGAGCATAAGCGCGGGCTGGATCAAATTCAATCCGACGAACGGCGGCGTGACGATTAACCCTGCCACCGGCTCGTTCGACGGGTACGCGTGGGCTGAGAACGTCGGGTGGATTTACTTCAAGAGTACGGGCGCCGTTCCGTACAACGTGGTCATGGCGCTGGTCAAACTATTCTTGCCGTTGGTTCAACGCTGACCCCGCTCCAATAATCATGCGCGCGGCGAACGCGCTCGCGGTGAAATGCTGCACCATAACCGGTGGGCCTAATGCGGCTCGATGACGATATCTTGCCAGTGCCACATCCGCATGGGCGAAAGGCGGAAATGGCTGATCCAGGGCTTCACCAGCAGATGATTACGGCCATACCACAACGGAATGGCCGGGGCTTCTTCGATCAAGATCCGGTCGGCCGCCTGATACATCTTGGTGCGTTCGACCGGATCGCTGGCATGGCCGGCAGCCTCGAGCAGTTGGTCGAACGCTGCATTCTGCCTCCGGGTAAACTCAAACAGCCTTAGGAAGTCGTGGGCATCCGGGTAATCAGCCAACCAGGCATTAACGTACAGTGCCGGCTGGCCCTCAGAAGACACACGCTCGTTGAATTCCTGGTAGGTCTCGGCGATGCGTGGGTTGATGTTGACTCCCAGGTTTGCTTGCCACTGTGCCTGTAGAAATTCCACCGCCGAGATAAACATTGGAACGCGGTTCACCCACACGTCCACCTCGGGAAAATCCAGGCCGTTCGGAAAACCGGCTTCGGCCAACGTCCGCCTGGCTCGCTCGGGGTCGTACGCCAGGCCAATCGCGGCCGAATGACCCGCCAGGCCCGGCGGCACGAATCCACCCGTGGCCGGAGACACCACTCCCGCGAGTGTCCGGTTTGCCAGCGCGTCACGATCGATCGCCTGCGTGAACGCGCGGCGCACGCGAGCGTCGTCAAATGGCGGACGGGTCTGAACGAAATAAAGGAACATCGTCAGCGCGCGCGGGGCCGTCATATACTCGGCGGCGTGCCGGTGACGGACGGCATCAAACGTTGCCACCGGCACCCCGGTGATATCCAGGCCATCCGCCTCATACAACTTCAGGGCCGCCTCGGCATCGATCCGCACGGATATTTCGATCCGCTGGACATTGCCACCCAACCGGCCGCGATAGCTCGGGTTGCGGGACAAGACCAGGTATTCACGCGCTTGCCACTGGTCTAATCGAAAAGCGCCGTTACACACCAATTTGTCGGCCTCGGTCCAGGCCGGTCCATGTTTCTCGATGACGTGCCGGGGCACTGGACGAGTATAACTTTGCGTCAGGAGGTGGAGGAAGTAGCCGGTCGGGCGTTCCAGTTCCACTGCCAGGGTGAGATCGTCTAGCGCGCGAACGCCGACCTCTTGTGCGGTGGGTACAACACCTTGATGATAAGCCCTGGCTCCCTTAATAACATACAACTGGTGCGCCGGCAGCGCGCCCAATTGCGGGTCGAGCATTCGCTTCCAGGCAAACTCAAAATCATGCGCGGTCAGCGGCGCTCCGTCGCTCCAACGCGCGCCGTCGTTCAGATGGAAGACGTACTTTTGCCCGCCATCCAACACTTCCCACGTACGCGCAACCCCCGGCAGCACATCCAGCTCGGGCGTCAACTCGACTAACCCGCTGAAGAGTTGATCGACGATCGCCACGCCGCCGACATCATATGCCAGCCCGGGGTCGATCGTCGGGGGATTTTGCGATATCACTCGTAAAGCGTGCGCCGCGGGCGGCGGCGGCGCAGCCGGCGCGATTTCGGCGGCGTGCTGCCATAATGCAAAGGCTTCATCATAAGCCGCATGCGAGCGCGCGAAGTCAAAGAGCGTGTGATACAACAAGCCGATCTTCATGGCCGTTCGCGCCGCGCGCTCGTATTCGTTCTGTTCTTTCAAAGCCGCCAGGGCCTGTTGATAATAGTCGATCGCCTCCCGGTAGGCGAACAGCTCCCGCGCCCGGTCGCCCGCCAGGTTGGCATATTCGAGGCTCTTCTCGTGCTCGCCGGCCCGCCCGAAGTGATGCGCCAGCAGACCGTAGGCCTCTTCTTTTCGATCCGCATACAGTCTCTCTAGCGCCAGGCCGGCCCGGCGATGAAGCGCCTTGCGCCGGTCCAGCAGCAACGAGTCGTAGGCGGCGGCCTGGGTCAGCGCGTGCTTGAAGATGTACTCCAGGTCTGGCCGGCGCGCCTTCTCCTGCACCAGATCCACGCGCTGCAGTTCCGAGAGATGCGCGTCCAGATGCCGATCGGCTTGCGCAACCACCGCCAGCAGCGGGTACGAGAAACTCCGGCCGATGACGGACGCCGCTTGCAGGGTGTGGCGCACCTCTTCACTCAAACGATCGAGGCGCGCCAGCAAGACACCTTGCAGGCTGTCGGGAATCTGAACGCCGGCAATCCTGTCCGTCGCCCGCCAGCCCTGGTCCTGGTGCACGAGCGCGCCTTGCTCGATCAGGCTGCGGATGACCTCTTCGAGGTAAAACGGGTTTCCTTCGGAGCGCTCCAGCATCAAGCGCCGGGTCGCGTCGGGTAGTTCCGCGACTTCCAGGAGATTGTCGACGAGCTGATTCTGCTCGCCGGCGGTCAGCAGCTTGAGGGGAATCTCGGTGTAGCGGTGCGCGTAATCCGTTTCCGCGCGTTGTTTGACCGCCCACCAGCCTTGATCGCGTTCCGCGCGCGCCAGCAGCAGCAGCAAGAGCGGCGCGCGGTCGGTGAGCGCCAGCAGCGACTCCAATACTTGAAGCGTGGACGGGTCCGCCCAATGCAAATCCTCGAACACCAGCACGGTGGGGCGTTCTTGCGCGACGCGCGCGAAGTACTCGCTGATCGATTGCTGGATCTGGCGCTTGAGCGTCGCCTCATCCAGCGCGCGCAGACGTTGGGCGGCTTCAGCCTCAAGCCCAATGCCAAGCACCAGCGACAGGTAGGGCAGGCTCTCGTCGGCTTGCTCGCCAAACAATGTTTTCACGCGCCGTCGCAGCGCCACTTTGAGCCTGGCCTCTGGGTCGGCCTCGGACAGGCCCAGATCGTTCTTCACCAGTTGCCCGATGCTCCAAAAGGACAGCGCCTGGCCGTAGGAGAGCGCGCGCCCTTCCAGCCATTTGAGGCGCGCGTTGGCGCGCCGTCCTTCTTCGAGCAGCCGGGTCTTGCCAATGCCGGCTTCGCCCAGCAGGCTGACGATTTGTCCGCGGCCGGCCGCCAGCTCCGTCAGGGCTGCCTCCAACGTCGCCAGCTCTCGATCGCGTCCGACCAGTGGCGAACGGAGACCCTCCAGGCCGCGCCCGCTCGCCGGCGCCAGCTTACGCTCGATCACTTCAAAGACTTGGATGGGCTCGGCTATGCCCTTGGCCGTGATTTCGCCCAGCGCCTCCAGCTCGAAGGCGGCCTTCACCAGGCGCGCCGTCGAGGCCGAGATCAGCACCCGGCCCGGTCGCGCCGCCGATTGCAGTCGCGCGGCCAGATTGACGGGGCCGCCGACGGCCAGGTATTCCATGTGCAAGTCGCTGCCGACCTGCCCCACGACAACCGTCCCGGTGTTAATGCCGGCGCGCAATTGAAAGTTATCGACGTAGCCTCGCAATTGGCCGGCATAGTCGTCGATGGCCGCTTGCAGATCGAGCGCGGCCCGCACCGCCCGGAGTGGATCGTCTTCGTGGGTGATCGGTGCGCCGAAGAAGGCCAGCACGCCGTCGCCCAGGAGTTGGGCAATAGTGCCTTCGTAGCGATAGACCGCCTCGCTGACCCGCTGGTGGGCGCCGGAGACTATTTCTTTCCACTCTTCCGGGTCGAGCTTCTCCGCCAGGGCAGTCGACCCGACAATGTCGGTAAACAGGATCGTCACCGTCTTGCGCTCGCCCTCGATCTGTGCCGACGAGGCCCGGATTTTGTCGCCCAGGGCGGCTGGCGCGCCTTGCCGGAGCGCGGCCAGGCCTTGCCTGCTTTCAGCGTCATGAATTTGCTCGCTCGTTGCAGTGGCTGGCGGGCTGACGGCTATGCCGCACTTCTTGCAGAACCGGGCGCCCAGTTTAAGAGGGCTGCCACAGTTGGCACAAACGCGGGCCAGTACCGTGCCGCAGTTCTCACAGAACTCGGCATCGGCGTCATTATCGAACCCGCAACTGGCGCATTTCACGGGAAGCAAGGTCAATGTCTTGTTGGCAAGGTTTGAGTTGAGCAGGTAAAGCTAATGAGTGGCCAGCGGCCGTATTTTCGCATGCGAGTCATTCGGCCCATACACTCGGAAGAGTCCCCATAGCCCAGCTTCTCGGTAAGGCTCGCGGTGGTCGCCATACAGATAATCGCCAGGCAGATGCGCCTCGCCGCCGGCGCCGCCCAGTGGAATGATCGTGAGAGCTTCCAGGGCGCCCACCTGGACCGAACTCAGCAAGTTCGTGCCAGAATGGCCGGGCTCGAGCGGCCATTGGTGTCCCTCGAGCGTGAATACATGTGCTTGCTCGCTGGAGGGCGCCAGAACGTGTATTCTGACCGCCTCGCCCGCAAAGGCTTCCAGCAGTGGGGTGGCCGGATCCCCACGCGCCGCGCTGCTGAACACAGTGGCGGTATCCGGGTCCTGCTGCAAACGCTTGTCGAGTGGTTCGGCTCGATAATTCAGGGCCACAACCCCCTGGACATTCTGCGCATACGGCATCACGGCCGTGCCGATCACCAAATCCTCGTCCTGCATCAAGAGCGTGAAGTCCCGAAAACTCGCGCCGGCCGCCGGGTGGACATCCACGCGCCAGCTGGATTGCAGCGACATATCGGCGCGCGTGACGGGATCTGTGTAGCTGGCGCCGGGCGGGCCGACAATAATGGCGCCATATAGGCCCAGGCGCGGATTGGCTAGCACGTTGCCCCAATCGCGCACCAACGCGGTCGTTTCGCCTACTTCCGGAGAAGCGTAGAAGGTGTAGGTGCGCGTTTGACCCGCCGCGACGACTTGCGATGGGTTGTTGCCTGCGTCTATCCCTTGCGAGTCTTTTGGATCAAATGCCAGTTGGTCGACGTGGAACGAGACGGGTGACCCGACCTCGTTCGCTAAGTGAACGCTGAGGCAATCGCTAACATTCACATGCAGCACCAGCGGCTCAGGCCGTTTCGACCCCGACAAGATGGCGCTTTTGTCGGACTTCAAAACATACATCAGACCTTTATCGCCATTCAACATAGGGAGCGGCACCTGAATGGCGCTGATGTCAAAACCCTTCTGGGGCGCGCCCGTCGGACAGACGCTTGGCGTGGGCGCGGGGATCGATAGGTGGTCGGGCAATTTCTGAAGCACCGGCGTCTGCGTGTTGTCGTAGACCCGGATGATCCCCCAACTTCCTTCGCTCAGCTTGGCCGTGCGGCCGTTGTAATACAAGTAATCGCCTGGCAGTTGTTGCGGCCCACCTGCTTTTGGCATGACCAGATCATACCGTTCGGAGATGCCGATATGAACCGTACTGATGGGGGGCGAGGTTTGGCTCCATGGCTCAAGCCGGAATGTATGCCCATCGACATGCAGGGTGTTCACGTCGTTGCTGCCGGCGACTAACCCCCTGATGACGAGCGGATCGCCCAGGTAGGCCTCGAATAGGGGAGTGAAGGGGTCGCCGTGCACGACGCTGCTGAAGAGTGACCAGGGCGCGCCGCCACGCGCATTCAGCGGCTCAACCCGCAGGTTGAGCGAGCTGCCGCGCGAGTTCCCCTGGTGCGTGATGAGATTCTCATCCTGCAAAAACAGCACCATCTCGCGGAAGGAGCCGCTGACATCGGCTGATACCTTGTGCAGTGTGCGCACATCACACAGGATTCCGCTTTGGATGGCAGCGCCCGTATGCGGGTCAAAATAGCTGGAACCTGGCGGTTCGACGATGAGAGCGCCAAAGAGGCCATGACTCCAACTGTGCAGCGCATCCACGTGGTCGTGGAAGTAAGCCGTGCCAAATTCGACGTCCGGATACCAGCGATAGCGCACAAACTCCGTGCTGACGATCTCACCCCTGCCATGGGCGAATTGCAGCGGCGCGTCGAACGTGACGGACTGACCTTTGATCTGCAGGATGCGGGCGATCTCGAAGGTCTTGACCTGCTCCATGCCTACCCCGACCAGCTCGCCCGCCTGAAAACGATCGGTGTGGCTCAGACGCACGCTGTTGGCGCCTGCGGCGGCGCCGGCCGCCAACGTCTCGCCTTCCACCGTGAAAGGCCGCACGCTCTGCTCATAATTGAAGCCCGTATCCACGCCATCACTGGCCTGAACGTCGAACTGCACAAAGTGAATGTGGATGTCGATTTTGCTAAGGAAAGCATTCTCGCGCGTGTCGGCCAGCTCACTCTTGAGGATCACGTCAATGCAGTCTTCGCCCGCGTTCGCCCGCACGGCCAGCGGCACTTGCTGGGCGGGATTGGCCAACACCGCCGCCTCCTGATCTTTCAAGACAAACAGCGCGCCCGAGGGGTCGACCAGATTGGCCTTCTTGTTCAAGGTCAGCGGCAAATTGATGGCATGGATGACAAACTGTTTCAGGTTGGTGCCCGCGGGGCAGACGCTCCAGGGCCCATTGGCCCCCGGTTGGGCCGGCTGGGTTCCGGGGTGGATCGGATCGAGAAAAGGGGCCGGGCCATGGTTGGGTGCAAAGGGCGGCCGCTGTCCCAGGTGCGGCCGTAGGAACGGATAGGCCAGCTTGCCCGTGAGCGGGTCGAAGTAGATCGGTGGCCGCACGCTGGGGGAGATTGAGTGAAAAGCCGGCCAGATCTGGTCGCTGTCGGGCTGGTTCATATAGAGATCGGCCTGTCTGGTCCAATCCAGCACCGAGGCATCATAGCCTTTGGGCG
>JAYTFQ010000682.1:0-3662 GCA_043734225.1 Anaerolineales bacterium
GCCTTCTGCCCCGGCCCGCTCCAGCACGGCGCCAATCGCTTCCATGAGCGCGCGTGCAGCCTCCGGGCTGAGCTCCACCGCCACGCGCGCGCCGGGCCCAAGCGCTTCGTTGACGAAGTCGATATTCAACGCATGTTCCATCGGCGCCGAGAAGGGATGGTCATAGGACACGTTGGCCTCGCGCAGCGTGAACCAGCCCGTGGCGCCCTTGCCGCTGCCGTCAATGCTCACCTGGGTGACAATCATCGTGCACATCTCTCAGGCTCCTTTTGGTTCAGCCGGCGGCGGGTTCCACGGCCGGCGGTGTCTGCAAGTAAGTTTCCAGGAAGGCAAACAGCTTCTGCCAGCCGTCGGCCGCCTGCTCCTGCCGGTAACTGGGCCGATGGTAATAGAAGAAGCCGTGGCCGGCTTTCGGGTACATGTGAAATGAATAAGTCTTGCCATGCGCCTTGAGCGCCGCCTCGAGCTGCGCCACGTGGGCCGGGGCGGGGCTCTGGTCGTCCTCGCCAAAAAGACCCAGCAGCGGGCAGGACAGGTCGGCAGTATAGTCAATAGGGGCGACCGGCTGCTTGGGCGTCGGCCCGTTTGGCCCCATCACCACCCCGCCGCCCCAGCAATCCACGGCGGCAGCAAAGCCCGGCACCCGGCAGGCGGCCAGGAAGGCCTGCCGCCCGCCAGAACAGGTTCCAAAAATGCCGACCTTGCTGTTGCTGAAGGGAAGTCCGCGCAGATAGCCCAGCGCGCCGGCCGCGTCGCCCAGCAGCTCTTCGTCCGACACGCCGCCCGCCGCGCGCACTTTGGCGGACACATCTTCGGGCGTGCCATGCCCATAGCGGAAATAAAGGTTGGGTGAAAGCGCCGCGTAGCCATGATGGGCAAATCGGCGCGCGGTCTCGCGGTACCACTCATCCCACCCCGGCATGTGGTGCAGCAGCACCACCGCCGGAAACGGCCCAGGCCCGAGCGGCCGCGCAAAATAGGCATTGATCTGGCCGGCCTGAAAGGCCGGCATGGTGATCGTTTCAGCGAGCATGCCTTCGTACTGGTTGGTTTGATACATCGTTTTCGCTCCTCAAAATGTCAAAACTCGTCATTATTCTGCTCACGCTGGCGACGGCCATCGTTCACGTCAGCTTTTTTGTCAGCGAACCAACCCTGCGCGGTCTCATCTACGCCACGAATGCCGTGGGCTATGTCACACTGGTCGCCTTGCTGTATCTGCCCTGGCCGGCGCTCGACCCTCTGCGCCGCCCGCTGCGCTGGGGGCTGATGGCTTTTGCCGCGCTGACGATCCTGGCCTATGTCGCCTTTGGCCTGGTGCGGCGAGAGTGGACCGTGCCGCTGGGGCCGGCCGACAAACTGATCGAAGTGGCCTTGATCGCGCTGTTGTGGCGCGAGGATCAAGCGTCCGCTCAGTAATCGCTGATGAATCGAAGCGCCGGTTTACCGGCCGGTCAATTCGGCGCTCAAGTCTACAGGCACCAGCAGCGGCGATTGGCTCGGCAGGGTAAGGGTGGTCTGTCCCAGCTGAATGGTGGTGGACAGGGTGGGATCAAAGCTTAAGACCGCCGCCGTGTCGACGCCGTTGCGAGCAAAGACGTCGGTGACCAGGCCGCCCTGGGCCGACAGCAGGCTGAACGAGGCGGGGCGCGCGGGCGCGGCGGCATCCGGCGCGGCGCTGAACACGGGGCTGACAAACGGCAGCTGTAGGTTGAGCTGGCCGCCCGCGCGCCAAACGGGAATGAGCGGCTGGTTGAAGGCATACGCGGTCAGCCAGGGCTGAGCCGCGGCGGCCGTGCCCGCGTGGGGCAAATAGGCGTAGCGCAGCGTGTGATAATCGGCATCGGTCACGCCCTCCCCATCGGTTGCCCGATCGACCACCGAGCGAACAAGCAAGGTATTGAATGTGCCCATGCCGCCAATACCTTGCAAGCCGTGCGTGATCAAGGTCAGACCGTTACCGCCGGCCGACACATCGCTCCAATACGTGACCGGGTAGAAAATTACACGCCGATAGGTGACGTCGCCGGGCGTGATCGGCTTGTTGTCTAGCGCGTGCGCGAAGGGCAGAAAGCCCAGATCGTCAGTGCGCGCCGTAGGGCTGATCGTCGTGGGCGTCTCTAGCACCGCGCTGGTCTTGGGCAGGGCCTTGATTTCGAGCGCCACTTCAACCAACGGGCTGTCGGCGCGTACAGTGACGGTCTTCGTCAAGGTCTGCCCATCCAACACGAAGACGGCCTGGGCACGGGCAATGAGCGGCCCGTTGGCCAGGATGGTCACCTGGGCCGCCACGGCGCTCTCGCGGGCGTGCAACTGGGCGAAGAAGGCGCCGTAGATGTCGCCGTTGTCGTCCCAGTACACCACTTCATCGCCCGGCGCGCTG
Organism: Anaerolineales bacterium; assembly: GCA_043734225.1. Lineage (GTDB taxonomy): Bacteria > Chloroflexota > Anaerolineae > Anaerolineales > UBA6663 > JAYTFQ01. The sequence continues at coordinate 2,384 of JAYTFQ010000682.1, forward strand.
AGCAACTCCTGCCCATCGGCGCCCTTCAAGCTGGTAAACACGCCGCCCTGGGCCGAGTCGAGGGCCACCGACACCAACCCATTGCTCAAGCGCAGCGTGCCGCCCAAGGTGGCCGCCGCGGCGGGGTGCGCGGGCGGCGTATTGAAGCTGTCGCCGCTGGTCCAGCCGATGGCGGGGACGCTGGCGGCGCGCAGCGCGATCCGCCCGGGGCCCAGCGTTTGCACCGGCGCGCTGCCCAGGTCGGGCAAATTGCCTTGGACCTCCACAACTTCCGTGCGCGCCCACGACGTCGGGTTGAAGACGATCAACGGGGCTGGAATGCCGCTGGCAAGGTGAGCCAGGCTGGCGACCAGGTCGTTGGCGGCCGTCGCCAGGGTCTGCTCAAAACGCGGTCGCTGCGATGATTCCCACACCGCATCAAAGCTCACCGCCCCAATATTGTCGTAGTGGGCGTTGATCGCCGCCGTATACCAGGCGGCGGAGGTGGGCGCTCCGGTCAGCAGGCCAAATTTGTCGCCGGCAGTCAGGAAAAACTCACTGTCTTTGTCGACAATTTTGGCTTCGGGTCGGGAGGCGTAAAACCCCTGCCAAATCGGGTTTAGGTCGACTGTCTGCTCGGGCAGGTTCTGGGTGGCCAGATATTGAAAGGCCGTGTCCGGGTCAGCCATCACCAGCACCGTCTGCCTGTCAGCCGCGTTCCAGCGCGTGACGAGGTCGGGCAAGTTGGGCAGCGGGTCGATAAAGTCCGAGCCCATGGGCAAAAAGACGTATTTGCCCGTGGCGCGCTTGTACTCTTTCTCAACCACCGCGCGCAGCGCCGTCAACTGTTCCTGAGGCGTGGCCAGGCGATGAATGGCATCCCAGGCAGTGGGATACGAGAGATACGAAACCAAAATCGGCGGGTCGTTCGGCGCGGCCGGGCTGTGCCAATAAAAAGCTTCCGGCAGGGGTGTGCATTTCTGGAAGTCGGGGTCGCAGCGGTTCTGCCAGCGGCCGATAAACACATAGGGAATAGCCATCTGGTTCAGGAAGCGTGGGAAGGCCGCCGAGTTGCCGAAGGCATCGGTCTGCCAGGCGGTGCGCGGCACGAAAGCTGGCCCAAAGGTCCGCGCGATCCAATCCTGGCCTAGCTGCAAATTGCGGAGTTGAACGGCCGGCGCCACGAGACTGGTTTCTGGCTGCGTAATACCGGCCCAGGCAAAGGTAAGCTGGCGGTTCTGCACGAGGGACTTCAGGTCGGCGCGCGCCTCGGGGTGAGTGTCCCAAAAATGTTGGACGA
>JAYTFQ010000683.1:0-6573 GCA_043734225.1 Anaerolineales bacterium
GTCCTCGCCGCCGCCGGCCGGTTGGATGCCCGCTCGCCGCAGGTTGGCCAGCGTGTCGCGGAAGGTCTGATCGGAGCAGTTCCACCCCTGCAGGCCGCAGTCCTTGGCGTGGTTGGCCGCCACGGTCAGCACGTCGAAGCCGGCGTATTGCAGCCCCTCCACCGTCCGCGCCGGCCCGATCAGGTTCATCGTCTCCGGGCACGGCGAGGGCGGGCTGAAATCGGAGAGCGCGCCGTCCAGGCTGCCGATGGTGATATCGGCGGCGCGCAGGGCCTCGCCCACCACTTGGTACGGCAAGGTAAAGTCGTTGTTGGCCAGGGAAACCTGGGCCGGGCAGCGGCCGGGGTTGATGTCGCCGGTGAACAGCAGGTGGATGATCGGGGCCGCCGGCGTGGCGGCCGGGGTGGCATCGGCGTCGGGGGCGGGTATTGGGCTAACTGCGAATGGGGGTGTTGTTGGAGGTGCGGTGGTCGGTTGTGGGGGGCGTGCCACAGTCGCGCTGGCGGCCGCGATTGGTGTGAGCAGCGCCGGCGATGGCCTCGGCGCGCAGCCGGCGACCACCCACACCGCCGCCATGGCGACAAGCGCGCGCCCGAGCCAGCGCTTCATGGATATCCCACGTTGGCCGGAACCTGCAAACTTGCTCAAAGGCACCGCCTTCCCCGATCTAGCCAAGCTAGATCGAAGGGGAGGGGGCCGGGGGGATCGGTCGCTCTAAGCTGGGCGCGCGTTGCTTGGCCCGCAGCCGTGCCTGGCGCCGGTGGATCTCCGCCAGCGCGGCCTCGCGCTGCCAGCCGGCCGGCCAGGCGGCTACCACGCTCAGCGCCCGCTCGGTCCAGGCCGCGGCCTGGACCAGGTCGCGCGCCTGCCATTCGTAAAACTTGGCCAGCTCCACAAAGGCTTCCGGGTCATCCAGGGTGAACGAAGCCAGTTGTTCCCAGGCCGGCACAGCTTCTGGCCGCCGGCCCTGGCGCTTGAGCAGCGCCGCCAGCCGGGTGAGCGCCAGGCGGCGATCGTCCAGCGCTAGCCGGCCGGCCAGCGCGTCTTTGAAGGCGGCCTCGGCCTCGGCGGGGCGTTCATTGTCGGCGTGCCAGCAGGCCAGCCGCAGCCAGTCTTCTGGGGCGCGCGCCACCACGGCCGGCGCCCGGTGGGCGGCCTGGCCGCGCAGGTTGGAAGCGCCCGCCGCGCTGGCGGCGCCGCTGGGGCTCGCAAAGATGTCCATCAGGTGCGCGGCCAGCGTTACCATCGACAGGATATCGATGGTGTTGTGATAGATCACGCGCCGCATTTCATCCGGATTGCCGCTGCGCAGAAAGTCGACGTACATCTGCGGGATCAGATAGCCGGGCACGTCGTCCTGGTCGCGGACAATCTTAAAGACCGCGCGCTCCACCTCGCCCAACGAGCACGACGGCAGCCGCCCGCGATACAGCCGGCGCGTGGGCATCAGCAGGTCCAGGTGCGGGCGCTGGCCCAGCGCGCCGCGCTGGCGGTTCATGGTCAGGCGCGTCTCAAGCAACGGCAAATCGAACGAGCGGCCGTTGTAGGTCACCCAGCCCACGCGCCCCTCCAGATCCGTCACCAACTGCGTCAGCAGGGCTTCTTCATGGTTGGGGTCCGACAGGAAGTATTGCCGCAGAACGAACTGGTCGCCTTCAACCACGCCTACCCCGATCAGAAACGCCAGCGTGCCCGCGCCACCGGCCAGCCCGGTGGTCTCTGTATCGATAAAGGCCAGGCCGGCCAGGTCGGCGGCCGCCAGCGTTTCATCGCGCGCCAGCCGCGCCGCCACCGCTGGGTCATGTGCCAGCAGGTCGGCCAATTGCTTCGGCCCGTGCTGAAAGCTGAGATCATAGACGGTCTCAACCAACTGGAATGTGCCCAGCGGCGTGACCACCGCTTGGCCCGGCAGTCCCTCGCCCGCCTCCGCTCGCGCCGCGCGCGGCGGCCGCGGCTGCAGCGCCGCCGCCGGCACCGAGGGCGGCACCACACGCTTGAGCTTTTGCAGCTTTAATCGCTGCAGGCGAGTCCTTAGGTCAGACGGCATTTATATCGGTCATTGATAATTCGTAATTGATTCTTTAACACACTTATCTACTTGCCTGCACACTCCCACACTCCCACACCCCCACACGTCTAATTCGGCCATTCCACCACCTCAAACACCGTCTCGCACGGCGCGCCGCGGGCGTAGCTGATGGTGCGAGCTGTCAGATCGGCCTTAACGCTCCACAGCGTGGTGTGGCCACCGGAGTGGCCGCACACGCCTGAGACATGATCGGCCAGCGCCGGGGTGAGGTGGCCCGACCCGCGCAGCGCGCCGCGCTGGCCAAACAGCCCGGCCAGCCGCTCTTGCGAATGGGTCAGCCGGCGGCCGTGCTGGTAGCGTGTCATCTCAGGGTGGCGATAGTGGTTAGTGGCCGCCACGAAATCCACGCCGGATTGCGCCACGCGCGCCGCCTCTGGGTGGGCTTCCACCACGGCCAGGTCGCCGCCGGCGTCGGCGATGAGATAGTTGAACGAATGCAGGTGGCGCACGCGCGTCAGCAGGTCCACCGCCTGCCGGGTGCTGGCGCAGGTCTCCAGCGTTAGCCGGGGCAGCAGGTGAAATGGGATGCCGGGGCGCGGCTGGGCCGGCTCATCCGACAGCGCCACATGCAGGCAGATGAACAGCCCGGCCTCGTTGACGCCATCGTAGCGGCCGGCGGGCACCGAGCCGCGCATGCCCACGCTCGGGCGGCCCTGGGCCGGCCGCAGCCGCAGGCGCTGCCGCACTTGCTGCACCGGGTGAAAATCATAGTTGCGGCCGGCGCGCACGTGCCCCTCATCGTCGATGAGCGCAAAGGACGAACAGCCGCCTTCAGGATAGGTGGGCGCGCGCAATTGCGCGACCGTCCGCGTGCGCATCGATTGGCGGCACACGCCGCGCAGCACGTCCTCAAAGGCCTGGCCTTGCGCGTCGGCATAGCCGCGCAGCTCGTCCAGCAGCGGCGCGTGAATTTCGGCGATCTGGCGGGCGCAGTCCTGCGCGAAGGCCAGCGGCGGCGGGGCCGGCCACCAGGCCGGGATGCCAAAGCGCTCGGTGCGGGCGCCCTGCGCGCGGCCGAGGTCATAGTGTGACCCGACCAGGTCAAAGATTTGATAGTCGACGGGCATGCTGTTCTTCAGACGAAATCGTTGATAATGACCAATACACGGCGCGACGGCGCTGATGATAATTATACTCTTGGAGGGTTCTCCATGATGAACAACACCGATCTGCAGTTGCTGCGCGCCGCCATCGTCGTTGCCCGGCGCGCGCGCGAGCATGGCAATCATCCCTTCGGCGCGCTGCTGGTTGGCCGGGACGGGCAGGTGCTGCTTGAGGCCGAAAACACCGTGCTCAGCGGCCCGGACTGCACCGGCCACGCCGAGACCAACTTGATGCGTTTGGCTTCGCGCCGCTATGCCGCGGACTTTTTGGCCGAGTGCAGCCTGTACACCAGCACCGAGCCGTGCCCTATGTGCGCCGGCGCCATTTATTGGGGCAGCCTGGCCCGCGTGGTGTTCGCCCTGAGCCAGAATACGTTCTACGATTTTATCGGCGGCCCCGCGGAGGGCCTGCGGCTATCCTGCCAGGAAGTCTTTGCGCACGGGCCGCGCGCCATCGAGGTGCTCGGGCCGGCGCTGGAAGAGGAAGCGCTTGATGTCCACCGGGGATTTTGGGAGAGTCATTGAAAAAATCTAGTTGAGCTCCGCAAGTGCGGGTCACTGGGAGCCATCGAAAAACAGTGTTCAGCGATCTTCGCTGGCGTGCCAGAGCAGACACGATTGACCGGGTCAGGCGTGGGCCAGCCACAAGTACAAGCCAAACGCCAGCGGCACCAGCGCGGCCGCGATGGCCGCGATGAGCAGCACCACTTTCAGCCGGTCGGCCGGGCGGTCGCCCGCCACCTTGCCGGTCTGGCCGTTGACCAGCACGCGATAAATCTTGGCCTGATATTTATAGGCGCCCACCCAAACCGGCAGCAGCACCAATTGGAACGTCTGGCCGCTGTATTCCGGCCGCAGCACTTGCAGCGTGGCGATGTGCGCGCCGGGCAGGGCCTTCGACCACAGTTTCTTAGACGCGTCGCGGACCACGGCGGCGCGCGTGTCGAGCGAAGCCTGCGCCAGCGGCACGTCGTACGAGCCAGCCGGCCAGCCGGCCAGGAACTCTGGCTGGAAACGCACCAACCCCTTCAGGTCAAAAGGACCGATGGCGCTCAGCACATCCGCCGGCAGTGCGCGGGCGCCCGGCTGCAAGAAATCATCATAGGTGAATGTCGTTTCGCCGTCGTCCCACTTCCAACGCCTGTCGCGGCCGGAGGCGCTTTGGGCGCGCCAGATCAGTGTCGCTGTCAAGCTGAAGCGCCAGAATGGAACGTATACCGGATAGAGCCGGTTGTTGCGGGCTAGCTTGGTCAGGTCATCGGGCGCAAAAAAGTCGCGTCCCAGCCAGGTGCGCACCCGCTCGGCGATTTCCACGGCGGTTTGCGTCATGGGGATCACGGCTTGCGGCGTGATCAAGTCGGCATCGTCTGGCGCCGCCACCAGGGCCGCGGAGCCGCAAAAAGGACAGGTGTTTGAGGTCTGCCCTGGCGGCAGAACGGTATGCCCGCCACATTGCTGGCAGGTGAACAGCCGCTCGGCCACGGCCCAGGTTTGGCCGCGGCGGGTGGACAGGCTGAAGTCCACCACCATCTCCGGACCCGAGGCCGGCGTGCTCTCCACACTGCGTTTGAACCCGCAGTTGTCGCAGCGCAGGTCCTGATTGGTCGGGTCAAAGCGCAGTCGTCCGCCGCACTGCGGGCAGGTGAAGGTCAGCGCCGCGTTGGCCGGCTCGGGCTGCGCCGGCGCTTGTGGTGTCACGCTCTGGCCTTGGGGCACCAGGTCGGCGGGCAAGATTTTGCCGGTGACAATGCCCAGCCCGCGCACCGCGGCGCTGTTGGCCGGGTTGGCCGCCACCGCCCATTCCAGATATTGCTTTTGCTCGCCCAGGTCGTCCGTGGTGGCCGAAAGCCACAGCCAGGCTTCAGAATTGTCACGGTCGTATTCGGTGGCTTGCAGCAGCAATTGGCGGGCGCGCTCACGCTCGCCGGCCTTAATCGCCGCCCGCCCGTTCCGCACCAGGTCTTTGGCCGCTGCGCGGTGGTGATCGTCGTCGTGGTCTTCGCTCATGGTTGGGCCGCCAGCCGTTGTGCCTGTTCCAGGTCCGCCGGGGTATTGAGGTTGACAAAGCTCAGGCGCTCCGGGTCAAAGCGGTCGATCTCGGCCTCGTCCACGTACCGCACCTGCATCTCGGCGAAAATGCCGCTTACCCGCAGCCGGCCGGCGTCCAGCGCCGCCCGGATCGGCCCCTGGCAGTCGCGCCGATAAATGGCCCGGAACGGTTCTGGCTGGCCGCCCAGCCGCGGCACCACGGCCTCGCCTTCCTGCCGCAGGCCGAGTAGATGATCCAGCAGCGAACGGACAAAAAAAGGCATATCGCAGGCGACGCACAACACGTGCCGCTGCCGGGCCGCGTGCAGCGCGGAATACAGCCCGCCCAGCGCGCCTTTTTCCGGCAGGACGTCCGCCCACACCGGCAGGCCGAGATAGGCATATTCGTCTGGCCGGTTGGTGACAATCAAGGTCTCATTGCCAAGGCCCGCCACTTGCGCCAAAATATGCTCGATCAATGGGCGGCCCAGCACGCGCACAAACGACTTGTCGGTGCCCATGCGCGAGCTGCGCCCCCCGGCCAGGACGGCCACGGTCAAATCTGTCGTCATAATAATGGATTATATGCCCAAAACAAGTGATGTAGATAACGCGCCAAGCGGGGTAAAATCCTGGGGGTGGCGGCGCCAGGCTGAATCGTTACGGCTAGGAATGACCATGGACTCCAACAACAGCAGTGATTTTTCCGCCTGGCGCGGCACGCTGCGCGCCAGCTACGACCGCCTGGCGGATGAATATGCCGCTCATATTTATGATGAGCTGCGGCATAAGCCGCTCGACCGTGAGCTGCTTGATCGCCTGGCGGCGCGCGCCGGCGGCCTTGGGCCGATCTGCGATTTGGGCTGCGGGCCGGGGCAGGTGGCGCGCTATCTGCGCGACCAGGGCGCGCCGGCTTTCGGGATCGATCTGTCAGAGGGCATGCTGGCCCAGGCGCGCCGGCTCAACCCTGACCTAGAATTTCGCCAGGGCGATATGCTGGCGCTGAGCGATCCGGATGCTGCCTGGGGCGGGGCGGCAGTGTTCTATTCGCTGATCCACATTCCGCGCGAGCGCGTGACGGCGGCTTTGGCCGAGCTGCAGCGCGTGCTGCGGCCCGGCGGCGCGCTGCTCATTGCCGTGCACGCCGGGCAAGAAACGGTGCACCGTGATGAATTGTGGGGTCAGCCCATCTCCATAGACTTTATTTTTTACGAGCCGGAGGATCTTAAGCGTGAGTTGCTGGCGGCAGGCTTTGTGGTGGACGAGGTGATCGTGCGCGAGCCGTATCCGGAGGTGGAGATGGCCACCCGCCGCGCCTATCTCATGGCACATAAACCATAGAAATAACGTGAC